>DPIB01000186.1 GCA_003522805.1 Fervidobacterium sp.
CAAAAGCCCCGATAATCTGTTTTTCGGGACCTCCTGGTGTTGGTAAGACCTCGCTTGCAAAGTCCATAGCCAGAGCCATGAATAGGAAATTTGGAAGGATGTCACTCGGTGGACTTAGAGATGAAGCAGAAATTAGGGGTCATCGAAGAACATATGTTGGTGCTATGCCTGGAAGGATTATTCAGCTTATCAGAAAACTGGAAGTCAAAAATCCTGTAATCTTGCTAGATGAAGTGGACAAGATGGGAATCAGTTTTCAAGGAGATCCAGCCTCTGCCCTGCTCGAGGTACTTGATCCAGAGCAAAATAGAGAATTTGTTGATTATTATATCGAACTTCCATATGATTTGTCTGAAGTACTGTTCATAACAACTGCTAACGTACTCTATACAATTCCTCCAGCCTTACGCGATAGAATGGAAGTTATCGAGATTTCTAGTTATACAGATATGGAGAAGTTTCACATAGCAAAAAACTACATAATACCGAAGATCAGTTCGGAATTTATCAATGGTGAAAAAAAGATATTCAACTTCAGAGATGGTGCAATAAAGAAGATTATAAACGAGTACACACTCGAACCTGGTGTACGCGAAATGGAAAGAGAGCTACGCAGTGTTATAAGAAAAGCAACTTTAGAGTTCACAAAGACAGGGAAAACGGTTATCATAACACCAGAAAAAGTAGAGGAATACTTGGGTCCTGGAAAGATAAGGGACGAGGACAAGTTGAACAAGCCAATAGTTGGTGTAGCTACAGGGTTGGCTTGGACACCAAATGGTGGTACAACACTATATATAGAATGTTCACTAGTGCCTGGAAACGGTGGACTGATCATTACAGGTCAGTTAGGAGATGTGATGAAAGAATCAGTTAGAATTGCTCTCAGCGTAGTAAGAAAGCTCTGTGGTGATGGATACGCCGAAAGATTTACGAAAAACGATATACATATACATGTACCTGAAGGTGCTGTCCCAAAGGATGGTCCCAGTGCAGGCATTACTATTACAACTGCGCTAGTCTCTGTTGTAAAAGATATCCCTGTTAGAAATGATATAGCCATGACTGGCGAAATTACATTGAGAGGGAGAGTGCTACCAGTAGGAGGTATAAAGGAGAAAGTAATTGCTGCATATAGAAAAGGAATCAATCACGTAATTCTACCAGTGAAGAATGAAGTGGACATAGATAAAGTACCAAAAGAAGTTCGAGAAAAGATGAAATTTACATTCGTTGAAACTGTGGAGCAAGTATTGGAGGTGGCTTTGTGTGAAAATGAATCCAATAAAGATAGAAAACATAAGACTAGAAAAAGTGATAACTAAGATAGATGACAGCTTTCCACCTTCTTTGGACGGTGAATTCGCATTTGTTGGTAGGTCAAACGTTGGAAAATCAAGCTTATTGAATGCAGTTCTTGGAAAGAAAATAGCGTACGTAAGTAAGGATCCTGGTAAGACAAGAAGTATCAATTACTTTCTTGTTAACAACAAGTTTTACCTCGTTGATCTACCTGGCTATGGATACGCACGTGCATCTAAAAAAGAGAGGGAGAAATGGAGAGAGATTATAGAAAGATATTTTGCTGAACGTTCCTGGAATATGAAGATCCTGTTTTCCCTTATAGATTCGAGGCATGAGTTGATGGAATCAGATAGGCAACTACTTGAATGGGTACAAATTCTTGGCATATCACCTGCAGTATTGTTGACAAAAGTCGATAAATTAAGTAGTTCGGAAAAGACAAAGCAATACAAATATTTCGAGAGTGTCCTTGCAGGTTATGGAATCAAAGAAATAATACCTTGTTCATCGATATCTAAGGAAGGTATAGACATGATATGGAATCTTATAATTGAAAGCATTCAGGAGGTCTGAGAAATGATAAGGCGAGAGATCCAGAGCATACTAAAAAGTCACCTAATGGAGCTTGGCTATGAATACGACTTTGTAGTAGAAATACCTGAAGAACAGTTTGGTGATTTTTCGACAAATATCGCACTTGCGGGTGCCAAGTATTTCAAAAAGCCACCACGAGAAATTGCCAAGTACTTTGTTGAAAAGTTCTCAGACCGTCCGATGTTTAAAGAAGTTACCATAGCTGGTCCCGGATTCATAAATTTCAAAGTTTCCAATGAATTTTACAGAGACTTTCTAATAAAATTCATGCAAGACCCACGCAGTATATGGAATTTCAAGAAACGAGAGAACGTTCTATTAGAATATGGCAGTGCTAATCCAACAGGTCCTCTTACAATTGGTCATGGCCGTCAAGTGGTTATAGGAGATGTGTTAGGAAATGTCCTGAGGTATATCGGGTATGATGTTACTAAAGAGATGTATCTAAACGATGCAGGAAGACAGATCAAGTTACTAGCGAAATCTGTTTGGGCACGCTATAACCAGATTCTTGGATTCGATGAACCTATACCAGAAGATGGTTATAAAGGCAAGTACGTTATAAATATTGCCAAAAGGGTTATTTCTGATCATAACGATAGGTACTTCAAGATATGGAATGAAGATGTTGAAAGAGTATTCAAAGAGTATGCCTTAGTAGAGATAACGAATATGTTCAATTCAACACTTGAAAAGATCGGTGCACAATTTGATAACGTTTTCAAAGAAAGTAGTTTGATAGAAGATGGTACAATTCGGGAAGTTTTGACGATATTGGAGCAGAAAGATCTTATCTATGAACAAGATGGTGCAATCTGGTTTAGAACCTCTCGATTTGTAAATGATAACGATAAAGTGTTGATAAAAAATGATGGTAGTTACACATATTTTCTAACGGACATAGCTTATCATTATAGAAAATACAAACGTGGTTTCTTTACCGCAATTGATATATTCGGGAGTGACCATCATGGCCATTTGCCAAGAATGTACGCAGCAATGAAAGCTTTGGGTATTCCTGAGGATTTCCTGATCTTCGTTCTGCATCAATTTGTGACACTGAAACGGGGAAATGAAGTCGTCAAGATGAGTACACGAGCTGGTGAGTTCGTTACGCTTGATGAGCTCATAGATGAAGTTGGAAGTGACGCAGCACGGTATTTCTTCGCAATGGTCGATGTGAATACACACCTCAATTTCGATTTAGAATTGGCGAAATCTAAGACAGATGAGAATCCAGTATTCTATGTACAGTATGCGCATGCAAGGATTTCTAGTCTTTTTGAAAATGCACAGGCAAAGGGTATAAACTTCACGTTATTGGATTCGATAGAATTACTGGAAAGTGAGAGCGAAATGAGACTTATAAAACTAATATCCCTCTTTGATGAGATATTGGAAAAAGTGGCTGAAAGGCTTTCACCACACTACTTAACAGACTATCTTGAAAAGGTTGCATCGGCATTCCATAAATATTATGCGGAGAACAAGATTGTTGATGTCGAAAATGTCCCTCTATCGAATGCAAGACTTAATCTAGCATATGCAGTGAAATCTGTCTTGTCTGAAGGGTTGACATTGGTAGGTATAAATGCACCTCAAAGAATGTGAGTGTGAATCTAAATGTGAATTTGTGTACCGCAGGTTTTTACAAATTCTGCGAATAAGGTGTGATCAGGATGGAAGTTCAGCAACTATTATCGAAGTACATGTTGGAGATATCAAAGGTAAGTGATGAAAAATCGCTTTACATAGCTTTATCTGGCATACTGAGGAGAATTACAGATTATCAAACTCTAAATGTTATATCTCAGTCATCAATACTCTATTCTGAACCTGTCAACGACATAATTGACGAAGCTCTGTTTATGGAATACCTCCCTTGGGTGGAAGAACGTCTTTACCCAACCTTCTTGCCAAAGGATGATGGTTATGTCGGCTTAATTCCCATATTCAAGGGAAAGAAATTGTTATCGACCATTGTCTTAACAACCTCTGATGAACCAACAGCAGAGGTCATAGATTATCTTCAGCTCTTATCTTATCTTTCTGGTCTTACATTGGAGAATCTCAGACTAATCGATTTTGTTGATAAAACCAGAGAATATTTTGAGACGATACTTAATCTTTCAAATGACGGAATCATCGTGTTTTATCAAGGCGAAATCGAGTTTAGTAATGTGAAAGGTTCTGAAATCATCGAAGACTACCCTATCATACTCCAAGAAATAGAAGAAAAAATCGGTGACAATGAAACGTTTTTTGAGGTTGAATTACCCAACACATTTCTTAGCATATCTACAAAAGAAATAGAATTACAAGGAGAGCCGAGAATTCTTGTAGATGTTAGGAACATTACGTCTGAGAAGGAAGTAGAGAAGCTAAGAGAAGTAGATAAGATAAAGACCAATTTCATTGCGAATGTCTCACATGAGTTAAAGACCCCTTTGACTGCAATTAAGGCTTATACGGAAACGATAATGAATGTTCCGATGACTCAAGAAGAAATCAGAGAATTCTCGGAAACAATCTACAATCAATCCCTAAAATTAGAAGGTATTCTAAATGATTTGCTGGATTTCTCACAACTTGAGTCTCATACCCTGAAAATCTTAAAAGAACCTACAGACCTGTGTGAAGTAGTGAATCGTTCTATCCTTACAGTAAACCATTTAGCAGTTCACTATGACGTAAAAATAGAATTTGACTGTAATAATAGCATAGAGATCAACTGTGACAAAAAAAGGATTGAACAAATCATGGTTAATTTACTAACAAACGCCATAAAATTCTCAGACAAGAATAAGAAACAAAAAATCGTACGCATAGAGATGGAAAACGATGATAAGACAGTAAAAATAGTAGTCGAAGATAATGGTGTTGGGATACCTGCTGATAAGCTGGATAGAATTTTTGATAAATTCTACCGTGCTGATATAGAGTTAACTTATTCGATTCCAGGAACTGGCCTTGGATTAGCCATTGTAAAGGAAATTGTTGAGATGCATAACGGTACTATAACCGTTGAATCTAGAGAGGGCGAATGGACAAGATTTATTGTGCAGTTACCCAAAAGCTAGTGCATTGATCCATATCGAGGCCAAATAAGGAGACTACTATGATAAAAGAACTACTTGGTGTCATCTCAGAAATTCCAACGCCAGATGCCTTAATACAGCAAATAGTTTCGACTGCATCAAATCCAAATACGAGTGCAAAAGATCTTGAAAGAGTAATATCTATGGATGTCGGTCTTTCCACAAAGATACTGAAATTAGTCAACTCTGCATACTATGGACTTCCTCGGAAGATTACAAAACTGAGTGAGGCTATCGTTATTGTCGGTTTTAAAACGGTTAGAAACCTTGCACTAAGCGTCTTCACATATTCGGCTCTGCACTCGAAAACAACCTTTGTAGACCACGATAAACTTTGGTCCCATTTTATGTTTACAGCTATTCTGTCCGAACAAATAGCTAAAAGCATAGGATTCATGAATAGAGAGGAAGTGTTTTTGGGAGGGCTCATGCATGATGTGGGTAAATTGGCAATCGATTTGATATTTCCTACCTACCTTTTTGAGTTGTCAAAAACTAGTAAGGAATTAGGAATCCCGTTATTTGAAATAGAACATGAATTGGGAGTAGAACCGCACAACGAAATAGGTGCTGAACTCTTAGGAATGTGGAAATTTCCTGAAGAGTATATTCAAGTTGCCCATCTACATCAAAAACCATCGCTTAACCCTGATTCACAATATATTGAGATGTGTTGCATAGTGCATTTAGCTGATCTATATTCAAATATTCTGCTTCCTGAAAGTTCACTTTCATATGGTAATTTGTACCTAGACCCTATGGTATTTCAAACACTTGGCATTAGACCGTCCACATTGAAAGTGTTTTACAACGATTTTAGACAAATTTATGAGAGATCACAAGATCTTATCTTCGGAGGTGTCGAAAATGAAACAGGAATATAAGCTTAAGATGCTTGAATCTGAAATTAGAAAGGTATTATCGGAAGCCTTGATGGCAATGAAAGATACGTACATAGAACCGATGAAATCACTGATAACCATTTCAAGAGTAGAAATCTCAAGAGATAAAAGGTATGCTGACGTACTTGTAAGTGTTCTTGGGAATGAGGATAAAAGAAAGGAAGTCTTGGAATATCTGGAAGAGAAAAAGGGATATTTTAGGAATTATATTGCAAAGAACATAAGGATGTACATAGCACCAGAGATAAGGTTCAAAGAAGACAAAGGAATAGAAGCAACAGTTAGAATTGGGAAAATACTAGATTCAATTAAAGAAAATCAAA
>DPIB01000075.1 GCA_003522805.1 Fervidobacterium sp.
TGGAATATGTAGTTCCGTGTCGGGCAAAAACCGCCGGTGTTACAATTTTCTACCCCCTGAGTGTGTGTCGCGCATACGGTTTGTGAGGTTGATTTAAAGTTCTAATATATAAATAGGGGGTGTTGCCATTACAGGTAATACCCCCTATTATACTTTATTATATTAAAGCATATTTTTTATAAAGTATGTTTTAGTATAATAAATCACTAAAGGAGATACCTAGATGATTGTAACGAACAAAACTAATGGGTGTATTGGTATACCAATGAAAGGTCTTACCGAGATTGTAAATCTTGTTCCGGGAACACAGGATGTTTCTGATGACAAGTATGCTCTTATTAAAGACACCGCTGGGCGGTGGGCTAAAGCGGGTCACATTACAGAAGAGTACACCAAAGTGGATAAAGTTATTTTGGAAAAAAACAACTATCCGAAAGAGCTTGTTACTGAATGCGAAGAAGGAAAGGATAAAGATAAATTTATCGTTCCCGCAAAAATCAGTGATATAGATCGCAGAAGTGGTGAAAAACTTGATGAACTTATTAAGGGATGTTTCCATATTCCTACCCTTGAAAAATGGCTCAAAGAAGAAATCCGTTCGGATATTCGTGCTGAAATTCTTAACCAGAAAGCCCTCGTAGAAGAGGGTGACATAAAGGACTAAATAGATGACTGCCGTAACAATCATACAAGCAATATATCCTGCTCTTTATAATGCAGATGCACGGGATACATTTATAGCTCTTGCTCGTGATGAAACGAGCAAGGATTTTTACGGCACTAATTATGAAAAAGCAGTGGCATTACTTGCTTGTCATAATTACTTTGTTTCTGTTGGCAATGGTGGTGGGGCTGGAGTACTTACATATAAGGCCGAAGGACGTATGATGGTGAGTTACGGAGGGGTTGGAGTTATTAGAAACTACCTCGAATTATCCGGTTACGGACGGCAATTACTTGATCTCATGAGTAAGTCTGGCCCCATCGCTTCTTCTTGTAGCTCATTTGCTATAGAGAATCTTATAAGGTAATAGTTATGGCATTATTTCCTGAAACAAGAGAACCTTATGATGTATATGAATACGTTCCATCAGTAGGATGGGAATCACCCACATGGAATTATGTGGGTGAAGTTTTTATGCGTGTAGAACCTGTAACGTCAAGTGATGAATTAGTAAATAATCAAGACAATCAAAATATAACAGAAGTTGGATTTATGGATATAGAATACGATGGTATTGTAAATCCAGATAACTATTTAGTCCGTAGAAGCAACGGTGCGGTTTATCAAAATAAGGGTATACCAGAAGTATGGGAACATTTAATCCCATATGTTATGTGTAAATTGGAAAGACCTCAATCTCCTGTAACAATACCACCTGAGAGTACATAATGGCTAAAAAATACACCCGATTGACAATTAAGGGTGAGATGTTTGATGGTAAAAAATTAAGTCTTGCTGTAGATGCTATGCTCACAGATGTTGGGGCTTCCTCTGTTCAAGCTATGAAAGAAATTACAAGTGATAATGACGTATCAAAACGATTATCAAATT
Source organism: Fervidobacterium sp. (assembly GCA_003522805.1). Lineage (GTDB taxonomy): Bacteria > Thermotogota > Thermotogae > Thermotogales > Fervidobacteriaceae > Fervidobacterium. Next base: position 1,556 of record DPIB01000075.1, read on the forward strand.
CTATTTCGTGGCAGATGCAAAACAAAGGTTCCAACGCTCAAGGAGAATACGCCTCTGAGGATGAGATAGAAAAACCAAGTGAAGTTGGTGTTTTATATGTTGGTTCTGATGCTCCCCATGCTTATGTACGAGATACTTATTCGGGTATACACAGAACTGATGATGGATCAGAAGAATTTATTAAAAGTTTAAGTGAATGGGCTAATCAAGTATTAGGAATCAGTAAAGATGACCCCGATCCGTATAATCAATATCGTTTTTGGGAACTAGTTAAAAAAATAAGAGACACGGATACTCCCGGTAGAGAGTTTATAAATCCTACTGCAAACCAAGTTCCTGATTTTCTAAAGAAAGCGTTTAGACAATATGCTTATTTAGTAAATAAAAAGATAGAGGTACGAAGATGATAGAAAAAGATATAATGCAGTATCTCCAAACTAAAACAGATATAACAGTTCCTCTAGGGGGAGCGAATAAGATATTTAATATACAGGCTCCAGTAGGAGCACAGATGATGTGGATAATTATTGAGGCTTCTGGTGGGCAACGTAGACGTATAAGTGCTACCCGTGGAGAAGAGCATAATAATGTTCGTATTGGCTTAGATGCTGGGCCATCTCAATGGCGTGATGGTAGAGAAATAATGGAAAAAGTTAAAGCTCATCTTGAGAATCTTAGAGGTTCTCTTGGAGATGCTGATGATCTTTATATTGAGTGTAATGCTGTTAGTGGATATCCGGGACTCAATGGTGCGTATAGGTACCACCTTACAGCACGGTGTCGATTTACATATGATTGGAATACTGTTAGACCTCCTACATAAATCAGGGGTGTTGACAAAAGTATACAGTAGTGTATACTTTTTTATACAATGCGTATTATATAAATATGCAAATACATAAGACATATAGATATTTCTACCTCTTGGTGTGGTAGAAACATAGGAGGTAATTACATGGCGATCGAGAGACTGGTTGGAAGTGACGCTCTTCTGACTACCTGTTCATTTGGAACACCGCTGGATTCTGGAACAGCTACAAAGGGCAAGTTATATAAGATTGTGGCTAAAAGTGGCAATACTGTATTCCCCGACGGATATGAAGTAGGAGATTTCTGGATCGGAGATGGTGTTGCAACTTTCTCAGAGACTAACTCTGCGTCAGTTGCTACTGCATCTACTGTTGCAGAAGTAAGTTCATTTAGCTTTGATATTTCTGCTGATGAAATCGAAGTTACCGTTCTTGCTGACGATCAGAAAAAGTACCGTACTGGTAAGAAAGATGTTTCTGGTTCTATCGAAGGTATTACCTTTGTTACCAGTCTTGCCAATGGTACTAGCATTGCTAACCGCTTCTTTAAGATCGTAAACTACGATGGTGAAGGTAATTCTACTCTTAACCCCGTTAATACTGATGATCTGTATATTAAGGCATATCTCCAGAAGGATGATTCCGAAGGTGAAACTCTTGTATACATGCTTGCACAGATACAGCTGACTTCGTACAATCTTGGTGCTTCTGTTGCTGATGCACAGAGCTTTACTGCGAATGTACGTCTTATCGGTAATGATGCAGTTATCTTTACAGAAAAAGTTCCCGTTTCAACTTAATCATTAAATTGTAGACCCTCATATAGTGGGGGTCTACTATCTTTAATAAAACATACAAAAGGAGATACCTAGTATGATTCTGCAACCTTCTATCACTAAAAGCCGGATTTTCATCCCCGAGTGGATGGAAAATAAAGATGCGAACACCGATGACCAGATTCGTATCCATTACCGCCCTGTTACCGTAAAAATCAAAGAGCGAATTTTTCCTCGTGAGTTTACCTTTGGTAAGGGTGCAGATGGTGAAATGACACCATCTATGGCAATCAAAATTGATCGTAAAAAGTATCTTGATGAGCTTGTTACGAAAATTGAAAACCTCGGATATATTTCTGAGGATGGTATTGAAATTAAAGTAACCTCTGTAGCACAGCTATTTGAGGGGCCGGTAGAGTTTGATGCTCTTATTGATGAAATATACGCTTTTTTCAGCGAACTTGTTACTAGCAGGATCAACGAAAAAAACTAAGAATTGCTTACCACTTACTGGCGAAGGGTGAGCATAAGGTCAACTTTCTTAAAAGTCGGGGGCATATTCCCCTGATTTTTAAGATTGGTGATGAGCCAGTTAAAGTTCGACGAGATGAAATAACAAAATATGTAAATGATCCCACCTTTCTTATTATCCTTGAGTATTATAATTTAATTAAATTGTGGGGAATGCCTGATGGAGGTGGATGGGCTGATATGCCTATAGACGTTCTCGAAGGTATTACTGCTTTAGAGCTTGAATCCAAATCTATGGAAAATGAAGCTATGGAAGCTCATAATTCAAATAATGTAAATATAACAAATAACCCTAGTGGAATTTCTTCACGTCGAAATAAATAGGGGACATCATGGCAGACAGTAAAACCAGTGCTTTATTTGAAGTCCGTGCCGTAGGTACGGAAAAAGCATCAAGACAATTCACAACATTTGAAAGAACCGCAACTGGTTCCATGACTCGTGCTGAGGCTTCCGTAGGGAAGTCTTTAGCACGTGTAGCCGCTCAGTATATGTCTATGGCTGTCGGTATCAACAAAGCCATGAAGTTAATGTCTTCTGGTATGGAATTTAATAAGTTTGTAGAAAATCAAACTATGGCATTTACTGTTATGTTGAAGTCTGCATCTCAAGCAAAAGCTCAGATGGAAGATTTATATAATTTTGCTGTTAAATCTCCTCTTACATTCAAAGATACAGCTTCTGCCGCAAAACAACTTATGGCGTATGGTTTTGCGGCTAAAGAACTTGTCCCAACTATGGATACTCTCGGTACCGTGGCTTTGGCTACAGGTCATAGTCTTGGTGACATTGCTTATGTATATGGTACCCTTCGTTCTCAAGGTAGAGCATATAGTCGTGACCTTATGCAGTTTGGTATGCGTGGTATTCCTATTTATGAAGAATTAGCTAAAGTAATGGGTGTCAGTGTACAACAAATACAAAAACTCACGAGTCAGGGTAAAGTTGGATTCAAAGAAGTAGAACGTGCATTCCAAAATATGACTTCTGGTGGTGGTCGTTTTGCTGGGATGCTTGAGCAATACATGGATACACTTACCGGTAAATTATCTATGTTTGAAGATATATTTGAAAAATCTACAGGTAAGATTATGCGTGGAGCTACTAATTCATATAAAAATTTTATAGATGAAATGACTCAGATATTAGAATCAACAGAAATGCAAGAATATTTCAATGAATTGGGAATGGATATAAAGTCACTTGCAGATTTGTTATTTGCCTTAGCAAAAGGTTTAATAGAAGTTATTCCATTACTAATAAAAGCCTTGAAATTATTTATAGCATATAAAGCAATATCTGCCACAACAAAAACATTGAAAAATTTACCAGAGATGATTTTGAATGTTGGTGGTGCGTTAATGAAGATATCAGGTAAGGGTGTGGCTGGGGGATTTATTGCAAATCTCGCATCTGCTGGCGTTTTATTCAAAGAGGGTCTTCTTATGGCATTACCTGTTATGTCTCAATTAGCAGGAATTGCCGCTTTGATTGCAGGGCCTATTTTGGCTATTAAAACCGTACATGATGCTACTCGGAGAGACAAGGCATTCGCGGAGGATGCACAATTAGCAACAGAATCGCTTATTCCCATTATGCGTGAACAACTGCCAATTGTAGAATCTCAAGTAGATAAGATGGGACTTTCAGATGCAGAAAGACAGGTAGAACTTAACACTCGTTTAGTTGGTCTTATTTCTGATTATGCTTCTCGATACAAACTAGCAAATGCAGAAATTGCTAAGATGCTCTATCTTAATAAAATGATAAATGGTGAAGTGGCCCGTATGCTTGGATTTGATATAGCAGGACACTTTGCTAAAGTTCATGCTGATGCGGCGCAAGCTGGAGCTAGAGCATATATGTCTGCTATGGAA
>DPIB01000173.1 GCA_003522805.1 Fervidobacterium sp.
ATGTAGAACCGACATTTGCAAAGTGTTCCATCACTGAGCGTTCCAAAATCCCTATTTCTTTCAAAGAGATCTCTGACAGTTTCTTTTCATTACCTTGGTAGAGTGCACTAATTGCGTCATCTATGGTTGAAAAAACGGTCTTTCCATTATCTAGGGTAAAGGTATCGTACACTGTTACTCCATACGAGATAGTGTATCCAACTGTATTAACTTTTCGCTTTACATCAGCCTCTATCGGTGTTATTATGTTCCCGTTCTCATCAACTGGTTTGAGATCAGACCTTGCCCCACCAAATATGTATTCGTCACCAACGCGCGTATTAGCAATTTCGATCAGATGTTCTTTAAGTGCTTTTAATTCCATTGCAATTGCGTTTCTCTCGTCCACCGTATTTGTACCGTTTGCCCCTCGGACCATGAGTTCTTTCACTCGTTGATACACACTAGACAGTTCTTGAAGAGTCGTATCATACGACTGAGTAAAGTTGTTTACATGATCAACATTCCTCTTGTACTGCTCAAGTTCTCTCAATCTACTTGATATATTTGATGCACGAGTTGCAATTACTGCATCATCACTTGGGTACTGGACTTCTTTTCCAGATGATAATTTGTCATTTAATTTTGCTATCCTATTTAGTGACTGTTGTATGTTAAAAAGAGCTCTATCGTTGATCATATTGTTCGTTATCCTCATCGTATTACCCTCCTTCTTCATAGGTTATCAATCACTAATAACTAGTGAACTACCCCCACCTATAGAGGTTGGGAGACTTCTTGGCAAACCGTGTTAAAAACTATGTACCAACAACACCAAGTTTATCAATTACCCTAGAAATCATTTCATCAACTGCAGTCATGATCCTTGCTGCCGCATTGAATGCATGTTGATACTTTATCATATTCGCCATCTCTTCGTCGAGTGAGACTCCTTTTACCCTCTCTCTTTCGCCATCTATTTCGTTTTTCATGAGATCTGTATTGCCTTTTATCTTCGTGGCTGTTTCGCTTTCCACCCCAAGTTCAGCGACAAGACTGCCTAAATATTCACCAAAGGATTCTAAGCCATCATTCAATACTTTTTTAGATTTTAGAGCAGAGAGTATCTCAACTATTCCTGTGTTTGCACGTCCAGATGGTTTGAAAACCTTCGCATCCCAATTCGAGTTTTGTTCAGTATAACCTATATCAATCGCAAGTGTCTCAGGATTACTCGCAATTGTGGAATTGACCTTCAACTTTTCCGTGAATCTATATGGTTCATCAGGTAACTTCTTGTCTATAAAAAGGGTATCAGCTTTTACGTATCTAGTTCTTTGGTCCTTCTGTGATTCAAAAGGGTTTATAAAGATAAATCCCTCGTCCCAATCGTTTAATGGATTTCCATCTGGATCTATGAATCCGAGAGCAGTCCATAGTGCTTCAGGGCCTTGAATTACTTTATTTAGTTCAAATCCAAGAGTTCTTGAACTTCTCAAAACGAATTTGCTATGTGGAGTTACTTCGGCGATAATTCCTGTGTTTGCTTGGTTTATTTTATCAGCTAAATCGCGTAGTGTCATCTTTGTTGGATCAATTCGTATCTCTGTGGATCCAATCTTTACAGAGAATGCTTGACTTCTACCCAGGATATTTTCGAGAGTTTCTACACCTGTATCAAGTGCTTTGTAAGTTTCTGTATGTAGATTAGCCTGAGTAAATAGTCCGTCTGTATCTGAAAGTTTGATGTTTTTCAAGTTGAAATCGTTAGACTTCGAGGGTATAATCAACATCTTGCCATTGTTTATATAGGCAACTATATCGCTTCCAAAAGCACTGTTTAATTGATTGGCCAGATCATTCAGAGTAGTTGTTGAGGAAATGTTTATTATCGCTTCATTACCATTTAGAGAAATCTTGTAACTGCCTTCATTTACTTTGAAATCAGAGTCATTAATAGCATATATATCAACATCTTTTGTAGAAAACCCCATCGTATTGAACACATTGGCATTGAAATCTAAGGCTAATGTGTCTCTCATGTTTGTACTTGACTCAAAATATAGTCTGTATCCTCCATCGCCTTGCGCACCAGTTTTTAAATCAAACCACTTTGTAGTTACACCTGATAACGTTGTTTGAAAATCTCCGATTGTGTCGTACGCATTTGCATGGGCAGAGAATATATTGTTTGTTCCATCGAAGAAAACTATGGAGCCCTGTTCTACGAATGATTTTGTTGTTATATCGTTAAGATTGGTTCTATCAGACATTCCTGATACGAAATTTATTGGACCATTTTCGACACGCTTCGCTCCTGCAATCCTATAGAGAACAGAATCTTCGATACTGTCTGTTGATATATCATTGAAAAATTTCAGACCCGTGACATTACCATCACCATTGTATCCATCTTGGTGAATTAAATTGAATTCATCAGTTAGTGAGAGAACGAATTCGTCTATTCTATTCATGTACTTAACAAGGGTATCATCTCTCAGATCGAAAAGAGATTTCATCCTACCATCATTTATAGTTACCTTGGAATTGCCTGCGAATATTTCTTTAAAGCCCTTACCATATGGCCTATCTAACGCACGAAGTTCGATAGTATTTTCACCTGTAAGCACTATTTGATTTCCTAACCGTAGTGTTATTTGACCAGCATTGTCTTCATAGTAGTATATATCTGCGAGATTTGACAATTCATCGAGAATCCTATCTCGTTCGTCGAGCAAGTCATTTGGACTATAGTTTAGGCTGACACTTGCCCTTACTTTTCCATTTATATCTGCCAATCTTTTTACCATCGAGTTTATCTGTTCTGTTCTCTGAGAAATTTCGTTGTCGATGTCCACCCTTAACTGTTCCAACCTCGTGTAGAGATCTTGAACATGTTGAGTGAGTTCTTCCGCTCTGCTAACTAAACCACGTTTTGCAGCTGTGTTTGTTGGGTCAGTAATTACTTCTTCTATTCCAGACCAAAAAGAATCGAAAAGATATCTAATTCCTGCTTCTGATGGCTCTGCAAAAAGTTGTTCAACAAAGTGTAGATTGGAAGTCATTGAGTCCCAATAATTATATTTGTTATTCGTCTGTCTGAATTGAATATCCAGAAATTCGTCCCTAACTCTCTGTATATCTCTTACGTATACTCCCGTGCCAATCTGAAGCGGTACCCCAGGTTGAGTAAGTGACGTACTTGGGATAGGGGGAGTTGTTAAGAGCTCAGGCCTTTGCCTTGAAAAACCTGGTGTATTAGCATTTGCAATGTTGTGTGCAACAACATTCATCGCTAGTTTGCTGGCATATATTCCTAGTAGTCCTGTGTTCAGCGTTCCAAACAGGCTGATATCTGGCATTGTACCACTCCCTTAAAAAATCACGATCTATGAAGCAAAAAAAGAGCACTCTATTTGAATTGATCGTATAATGGACGGTCGTATATTGAATGTACTGAACGATTATTATCATTCTGACCTTTCTGAGGAAAGAAATATGTGGAAGGATGGATGCCTTTAACAAAACAATTAAGAAACTCGGCGTATTGATTTTCAAATTGGAACATTTGTTTTATTCCATTCATTATTACTGTCAATTCGTTTAGCTTTTCAACCACTTCAGCACTGAAAAAAGCTATTTCTGTTACATCTAGTGAATTAGATTTTTCGATGTATTCTTTAACTGTATCAAAACCCATAGACTTGAGGATCTGAGCTCTTTCATTTTCTACGCTACTGATTTCCAAACTCAGTTCTTCAATGTTCAGACCATATTTAGACGCAAGCTCGATATCTCTGCCTACCACAGCCTTTTCAAGCCCTTTGAAGGCTTGAATCATACTATCAAGTATTCGAATCTGCCTTTCAAAGTTGTCCTTCAACAAAGATCATCCCTCCAAGATTTTCTTTGCTATCCTTCCAGCATCCACTTTAAACGTGCCATTCTCTATTGCGCTCTTTATCTGCTCTACAAGATCTGTTCGGATTTCCGGATAATTCTTTGCCATTTCTATGTACTCTGCTACTTTCTTACCTTCCTCAACAACCAATGATTCTTCAGCCCCACCCTTCATTTTAGATTTTTCTACAGGCTTCTCCTCTTTTCCTTTTACATTAGAAATATTCTGGAGTTGTTGTTGATTTAGTCGGTTGATTTTGTCAATCATATCACTCACCACCTTTCTAACATATTCTATATTATTGGAAGAATAACCACTCCCAAATGACTAATTTCATATATATTATCGACAAAAAATCGAATTTATGAAGATACTCCCGATAATTGACTTTTTCAGCTTAGTAATGATATTTTTCATTCCTCATGGTCTTGAAACTTCTGAAAATCTGCTCTAACAGAAGAATGATGCACATTTCATGTGTGAATGTCAGTTTAGAAAGTGATATCCTCTGTATAGCATTCTTTCTAATCCTCTCATCAATTCCAAGCGGTCCACCTATCACAAACAGCATTTCCGAAGAATTCAAAAACTGGTTTTCTAAGATGTTCAGGAACTCGTTACTCGTCAGTTCTTTACCCGATAGGTCAATTAAGATGTACTTTCTGTTATCTACTTTCCTTTCTATGTAGTCTGCCTCTTTTCTGAGTATAGATGTCGCATCTTCAGTATTGAGGTCTCCACCTAAGTTTACATGACTGATATTTACTCTGGCAAATCTCTTAAGTTTCTCCATGTAATACTCATATGCTGGTAAGAGGTGCATTGATATCTTTCCTGGTACAATTATCTCTATCCTCAACGTTAGTTCCTCCTTAAACAGTGCATTGATCTTGGTCTTGATCTTGACCTATCAGATTTTTAAACTGGTGTGTAGAAATAGACATTCTCAAGTTCTGTAATTTCACCTCGCTCTACAAGCATATCAATGCACTTCTCAAAAATCCTTTCGTCATTTGAAAATATAACCTCCTTCAGTAATTCCATTTCTTCTTTAAAAACAAAAGTCTGAGAAAGAACCCTTTTTACAAAATAGCTTAGAGTAGATACTTTCAGTTCTTCCAAACTGCAGACGATCTTTGCTGGTGTAGAATATGAAATGTAGTCACTATCATCCAACCCTTTAAAGCATCCACTGCGCTTGAGCGCTTCAACGTAACTTTTGAATTCTGAAATTGGAAGTTTGAACTCACTCTGCAGAAGTTGGTTCAGAGATTTCACTCTGTTAGCTGAGAATGCTTTGTAAGATTTCTCTATGAATTCTGAAATGTGCGTATATTCAATCGGATATTTCTCGAGTAGCGTTAAGAAAAATGCCTTTGAGCGTTTCACATTGTAATAGCCATCATTTAATTCGATAACTCCATCGCGTACAAGTATGTCTATTGCCATTTTCAAGTCGCTCTGTACAATATCATTTTTTTTAGAGAATTCACCCAAGTTTGCCTCATTTAAATCACCAAAAATAACATTACGGAGAAAGAGTAGCTTTATGTCCTTTATCCTTTCTGGTTTTTGCACTTTCCTTTCGTATATGATATCGGAAAGCTCACGTAAAGAGGAAACACCGTATTTTGCAGGATTTATGTTGAAAGAGCTTAAGAATCGAGATATATTCTCGAGTGTGAAGTTCTTTCCGGAACGTTTCAAAAATACCTCAACTTCTTCTGAAAGACGATCAATTGGGTCAATTAACCTTTCGTTTTTCACTATATCTTCATACGGTATGAATAAATCGACGGCTGAAATTAATTCATAGCTTGTTGATTTTGTCCGCGCAAGTGCCATTATGTTTTTACCATACGATTTTAACTTGTGAACTAAAGCCGTAAAATCTGCATCTCCAGTTACAAGGAAAAAGATATCAATCGGATTGTTGTGTAAAGCTATTTCAACACAATCTACAGCAAGTCTAATATCGTTGCCCTTTTTGTTTGGTAGGAGCTCTGCTTCTGGAATCTCTGCAAGTTCAATCCCATAATTGTATAGAATAAAAGCCTCCATTTTGTGTTTTGACCAAGAGCCGTATGCCTTACCACCGATTATCCTACCGTACTTGCATACTTCATTATAGACAAGTTGAACATCTACAGGTTGGTTTTGAAAATCAAAGAACAGAAATATGTTTGAACCAGACATATTATCCCCCCATGCAACAGCTATATTAATGCTACATCAATTAGAGAACAAAAACAAAACCTTTCTGACACAGATAGTCGTATCAGAAAACAAAAGGTAATTCAGGTTCATATGATATAATACAACATTTTGCGAAATTTCCATAAAGCATTACGAGTTGCAGTGATAAAAGCAATAATTGTTGTTACATTCCCTTTTTTGGATCATTTCTACAACATTCTTTCCAATTGGATTATCTACCCCTGCAAGAAAATCTGCAACGTGGAGATGAAGACATTTCACCTTTGTAAAGTCTCTAATACCACCGGTACCCACTTCTGATAGTACGTCTCGCCACTTTTTGTCGGAATGCTCCAAAATCCCCAGCCTTTTCTCGATGACAATTCTATGGGCATTTTCAACTCTTTTTCGGAATTTTTCATCCATTTGAATAATAGTCTCAAAAACGGCAATCATTCCCTTTTCTTCTAAACGTGAAATCTCTTTAATCAGGTGCGGACATGTGAGGTAGTGAATTGTAGGAAAGGGAGCCCCATTTTTTAAAGGATAGCTTAAGATTGTAACAGGAAAACCGAAAGAACAACATTTTACAACACTTACTGCATTACCAACATTTGTATCAAGTTGCCTTGCCACAACATTCAGATCTTTATCACTAATGTGTTCCATTCATCCATCACCGTTTTCTCGATAACATTATATTGATCAAAAAGTGATACTCTTGGCAATATGATCCCTGAAATTATTAAAATCCCATCTTCTTTAAGATGGTTTCTTGCTTGTTTCAACATTTCGATAAGAACTTCAGCTACTATATTCGATACTATTATGTCATATTTTCCATCAACATTTAAAAACAGGTCTGAGAACCTTATTTCTATATCAGCCTCGTTTCTGAGCGCATTTTCGTTTGCTACTTCTATGGCAAGTGGATCGTTATCTACCGCTAAGACACGATTTGCTCCAAGTTTTTTAGCCAAAATAGCGAGTATTCCACTTCCACAACCGACGTCTAGTACATCCATCCCAGGCTTCAAATATTTCTTCAAATAAGAAGCCGACATCTTTGTAGTCTGATGAAGTCCTGTACCAAATGCAAGCCCTTGTGGAATTTTTAGCACGATATCTCCTTCAGGTACTTTTAGGTCATGCTCAGTTGGATCTATAACTACTCCTTCTGTCATCTCAAAAGGCTCACTAATTATATTTTTCAACCAATCTTCAGGACTTGTCTCTCTTATTCCAACGAACTCCAAACCAAGAACCATCAATTGATCCCTTACATAGCTTAAGTCATTGCCAACAGATGAAACAACAGCGAGGTATTTTCCCTCGCTGCTATCCATAATGTAATAATCATATTCTCCATAAAGTATCTCATCGATAAACTCTATTTTGTCTTCACTTAAGGTGAAGATCCATTCTGTGAAAGAACTATTCAGAGAAAACCCTCCTCATAACGTACGTATTGGTGCGTGGAAGATAGGCAACCGGATCATTTGGCTCGTCGTTTTTCCTAACCTCAAAATGTAGATGCGGACCTGTAGATGTACCAGTGTTGCCACTGCGCGCAATAAAATCACCTTTCTCAACCCTCAAACCAATGTACACATTGATCTTAGAAAGGTGGGCATAGTATGTCTGATACCCGCCATGGTCTATGATTATCACGTTTCCGTACCCGCTCTGCCAACCTGCGTATTTTACCGTACCTCCTCGTGCTGCAAAGACGGGGGTGCTTAGAGGAACGCCGATATCTATACCACTGTGAAACATATTCTTGTTGTATATCGGATGCAGCCGCCAACCAAACTCAGATGTAATCGAACCATAGGCTGGCCAAACGAAGTCCGCCAACTGAGTGAAAGATGTGTTTACCTTCCCAACGGGTACGAAGACTTCTTTATTTGCAGGAATATTTGAACCAATCGACAGATTAACAGATGTGATCTCTTCCGGATCAATGAAGAAATACTTTGCAAGTGCTGACAAAGTCAGGGCCTTTGAAGGCTTATACATTATTCCAGATACCAACGGTATCTTTAAGGTCTGCCCTATCTTCAGATTGGATGGGGAGATGCTGGGGTTCCAGTCCATCAGAACAGGTATAGGAATGTTGAAGTTCTTTGACAGATCATAAAGGGTATCACCTGCCTGGACTTTGTAGTCAATATAGAACGCAAATGTAATCCCAACCATCATGATAATCGCAAATGCTATTATTTTCCGCACTCTATACACCCCTTATTCTGTTCGTTACAAAAAATTCTTTTTTTATTTTACCACAAATCGTCTCGTTGTCAAAATCAAGTCTGCAGCATATAGCAAAACTGCCAAAGGTGTGGTATAATGCTACTTTTTGTTGAGAAAAGTTAAAAGAGCCAAAATATCTGCAGGTGTTACTCCAGATATCCTCATCGCTTGTCCAATCGAAAAAGGCTTGATTTTTTCAAGCTTTTCGCGCGCTTCGGTCGATAAATTTGGCACTTGCGTAAATTTTATGTTAACTAAAGGTAAACTTTCATACTCTTCGAAGACTTTTATTTGGTCAAGCATATTTTTTATGTAACCTTCATATTTCAGTTGCACCTCTAATTGCTCTACAACCTCATAATCTTCGATAGGTTCAGGATCCAAGATCTTCAGATCCTTGTATTTGATCTCAGGCCTTCTAATCAATTTTGCAAGTCTCGTTCCTTCAGAAATTGGTGATGTACCAAGTGACGTGAGAATATCGTTTACTTGATCCGAGGCAGGTATTTTTACTTGCTCCAACCTTTCAAGTTGATGAGTGATAGCGTTTTCTAGAGAAACTACCTTGTCATAGAACCAGTG
>DPIB01000152.1 GCA_003522805.1 Fervidobacterium sp.
ATACTGTATATCCATTTGAACTTTGCAGGGATAAATTTAAGAGCATCTTTGATATACTCAGTAATCCCTACTACCAAAATTGCTCCAGTTATCCAGAGGGTCATATCTATGCCTAACATTTATCGCCTCCTAATTTAAGGTTTCTATAGTTACTCTTGTATTAGCAAGAGCACTCTTTACATTGTATCTTTCCAGTTCTTCTATAATGTTATAGCCCACATACCCATCTGTATGTTGCAAATCTATTTTCATACCGTGGTATCCCATATCGGAATTCACTATGTAAATGTTTTGGCTAGCTCTACTTATACATCCTAAATCATTAGCACTAAATGCGTTTGCACCACATAAAGAAGAACTTCGACTTATATAATCTCCAATAGATGCACTGTGAATATGTCCACACAAAATCATATGTATAGGTATTCCCTGCATCACATACTGTTGTACTATTGTTGCCATCTGTCTATCTGAATTAGCTCCCTTCATAAGATTACCATGTAGAAGCAATACGTTGAATCCATTATCAAGAGTGACTATTTGTTTTGTAAAATTGGATGCTTCTATAAATTCTACATCCTTTCCACTAAATAAAATTCGTAATTGCTGAAATATCATATAATCCCAATTATTTGCTACCAGTACATCCGCACTTTCAAAATCATCATCTCCAATTCTTGATTCATTTCCTACAACCATAGCAACAGACACACTAAATTCTTGGGCTAAATCAATAATAACTTGTTGCACTAAATATGTTGCGAGAAGACACGCTCTTACCTGTGAAGTGGCAGAGGCAAGTTTCTCCGATAAACGTCTGTCACTGTTTATGAAATCTCCTGTACCAGCCAATAGTATTTTTGTAACACCGTAGCATCTAAATAATCTTTTTGCTTCGTCTACCAATTTAGCTAATCTTTTACTGGCTACGGTAAAATCATACATATTACCACTTGCTTCATTGGGTGAAATCAATTCATTCAAATGTAAATCACTTAACTGAAGTATGCCATATTTCTCTGTAGAGGAGTTAGTATTGTGAGTGGGCACATCGAAAGATGCAAATGGAGAGTTTTTTAGTAAAGATACATATTCTGCATAAACAGTTTCAAGAGAGTTGTACAATCTGTATGATTCTCTATTTTCTTTACGGAGACCATTATTGATATCAGCTAGTTTTTGTCTACTAGCAGCAACACGAACTAAAAGATCAGAGTCATCTTCTGGAGATACCTCTTTCCTGTATGCACGTAAGTATCTATTAAGTGTCTCCTCTGGAATCTGAAATTTTCTGCATGTTGCATCTTTTCCGTGTTCATCAAAATGTAAAGCTATGGCTGTTGCACGTTCTTTAGAAATCATAGTCTAACTCCTTCGACACCCTCTGCAAAAAATTCACCAAATATGAGTCTTGCACCATTGATGCGGGATAAAACTGCATCTTCAATATTATCATAATATCCCAAATGAACTTGTTTTCCATTTATATTTAGATATGCTTTCCACTTTTGCTTATCTTTTTTCCAAGAAACTCCCTTATAACCAGAGGAGTTATCTCTTCCGACCTTAGAATTCATAGCATTTTGTGATCGAGTACACATACGCAAATTAGACTTGGTATTATTTAGAGTGTTCCTATCAATATGATCTACTAAAAGACCTGAATTGTATACAACTCCATCTATTATTTTTGTAGCTCCAGCTATAAGTCGATGTAATTTTATTTTAATTTTAATACCGTTTTTTTGCTTATATGTTGCCATAAAATAATAGCCAGATTGTTGTTTTTCTTTATACCACTTAAACTCTTTGAGTAAATGTTCATCCTCTTTGTCTATGTAAAATTTTACACCGTACAGTTCTTTAGATATCAAATATGTACCTCCAATTTTGATACATCATTTTAACACATTTACCATATCTGTCAACAAGCCCAATTACACAGGAGAAAATAGTCTCATAGATACCATCTTACCTTCACGAACGGTAACGCTATTTGGAATAGGATCATATATAACGGTTTTATATTTGTTTATAGCAACGAAGTGTGTGAACTTAGTTCTTTCATTATAAAAACATCCAACAGCTATATACCCATTTGGTATTTTATCTGTTCCTTCGCTATGCTTTCCTATATATTTGTAGGGAAGTCCGAGTTCTTTTGCTACACCAGATGGATTGACCATAACAGCTTCATTGTAATCATCTAAATCTCCATCTCCATTCAAATCCCCACTAATATATCCAAGCTCTATACATTTTTCCCATATCTCATTAAGGCGGTCTGCGGAATATAACTCTCCTGCATGATAATAAAGAGACATAAAGTAACAGCCATACCTCTGAATATATTTATCTAGTTCTTTATCAGTTTGGTGTAATAACTTATATTTATCTCGTATGTGTTTCATTATTCAATCACCTCTACATTCTCTATTTTATTATGTAACTCATCTAAAGCGTCTATTAAAACGGGACGTGTAACGGCAAGAATAATTACAGCAAGAAGCACACCCACACTAATAAGTAGCCACTTAGCTATCTTTGCAAGAAGAGCATTTACAGAGTTTTCAAACATAGTAGGTATACTTTTTTCCATAGCATCAATCTTTGTGTTGACAGAGGAATTCATTTCGCCTATTTTAGAGTCTATGTTTTTTTTGAAAGAGTCAAACTCATTTGCCATGTTGTCCATTCTTGATGTTAATCCTCTAATCATTGCTTCATGTTCTATATCACGAGCTTCCTGTATGCCTCTTACCTCTTCTATTTTAACGTCCTGTTTCTTAATACATAATTCCAACGAATCTACTTGAAATTTAGTTTTAAGAATTTCAGGACAGTCTTCACATGAATCAGCCATAGTGTCACTCCTCTTCATCAGGCCATGTGATTTTATTCGGCCATCCTTTTTGCTTTTTTACATCAAGCAACTCTTTGATTTTCGCTTTGTAGTTCTTTTTGAATTCATCATCAACCTCGGCAAGTGCCAGATTCTCGGTGGTCATGATAGCTTTCAAGCGCCGGTCGAGTTCTGACTGTGCGATGGATTCAAGTTGTTCTGGAGTTTTCTCTGGTATTGAGAAATCAGCAATATCGCCATACTTTCCGTCTATACAGTCCTGATAGATTTTCGGCCCATAGTCGGTACAGTCGTTAGGCGATGCGACGAACGAAACAGCTTCTCCATCGAGGTCGAAATCAACTGTAATGAGTGTATGGCTACTATTTGCCCATCTTGGATTTTGAATGTTCTCAATTTTCATTATGCAACTCTCCTTACTAAGTAAACGGGGCCGGACACATACGTACTACCACATATCCGCCACGTTCCAGATAACTTACTGAGCTCTCCCGTCTGAACCAATGAATACATAGAAGATGTCCCTATATACACATCTGTTGAGGCATTGAGGTCCATGCCATATCCTCCACTCGCCGTAATATATGACCCTACCGGTAAGTCTGTTGCAGTAGAACTTGTGGCTGTATTTACTTTTGCATAATAGCTTCCGTGCTGGCCATCGAGGAGGTCAGCATCAAGAGCGGAGCCGGGGCCCTGTTTTATTGGGCTCCACGGAAGTAGAACATTTGCTGTCACTTCCCATTCTCTTGATGACGGAAGACTGGATAGAGTTGTCGTGCATGTTTTTCCAGCAACATTTGTATGTAGGGTAAAATGGTACGTCGTATAATTGTCTATCTTCGGGAACCAGAAGCAAAGACGTCCTGATGAATCGAAAAATATGCGACAATAACCTGGTGCATTACCCATTGCTGTGTATTTGTACTGTATAATGGCGCTTTGATACGGATAGCACTGTACAATTCCGTGTGCCGGATATCCGCCGGCGTACGAATGTGTTACAAACTCAAGAAAGCTCATTATGCCTTCTCGTTCGGTTATATTAGTGGTTACAAGCACGCCGTCTTGAGTCGTTAAATAGACACCAGTATCTATAAATGTATTCGCAAGCTGTGATCGTCCGGCAGATAAGTCTCCGCCAATATCCATCCTGCCAGCAACTTCAACGTCACCGCCTAATCTTGTAAGGCCGCCTTCGTTCTGGAGGTATAGGGTTGCTGGAGTAGTCCCATTAGCCTTTGCCATGATTTCGTTTTCATCTA
>DPIB01000098.1 GCA_003522805.1 Fervidobacterium sp.
CCTTTACAGTACCGCCGAACGTGCAGATCAGCGGCGGCTATAAGCCGTCCGCTGCATTTGCTGGTTAAGCCGTGCCTTCCTGATCCGGTAGTCTTGGATTAGACAGTTTGTCAGCAAGCTTACAAATATCTTTAATCATGTCTGCTAATTCTTCATGCTTTAAGACAGTTGAATTTGTGCATATTCCTTCGTTTGTAAGCCAAACAGCATGAAGATGTGAATTAGGGATATTGGACGGTTCAAGATGCTTGCTTACATTATACACTCGATTGAGTCGTTCTAATTGTGAGTTGTCATTTTTCTCAAATAGCCGTGCTCCTGTGATTTTCATGAATAATTCATGAGCTTGATATGTTAAGCTGATTGCAATTTCAAAATGATATAAGGATCGAAAATAGATAGAAATTCTATTCTTATCACCATCAGCGTAATCCTTTAAAGATTTTCTACCATTTTCGTATTCGACGAGAGCCATTTGCGCACGTCTTAAAATTCCAAAGATAAATGGTTTATACTCATCCTTAACCTGAATGCAAAGTATCGAATTAAGAACATAATTTTCAATCCATGAATCTGCTTGGTTGAATTCTTGAGATAGATCGATTGCATTACATTTTGTTAGCTTTGATATTTGCTGAGAAACAAACTTATCTAGAGCAAAATGGGAAAGAGGCATTTATTTCTCCAAAAGACTTAACGTAAGGATCACCGGCGGCTGAAAGCCGTCCGGTGGATTCTTGGGTTAGACCAAACACGCAAAATTATACCACCAACTTTCCCAAAAGAGATTTAAGTTGCGCCTCTACCTTATCAAATTCCAAGTTTGCATTTTGAATACTTGGGATATTGGTCTTTTGGAAAGGAGCTTGCTTCATCCTAGCTATGGTTTCTAGACCTTGGTTGCAAAATTTTATTGCATCACTCTTGTTACCAATAAGATATTTTAATATGGCAAGTTGAAGATAAGAGGGGTAGAAATTCGGTTCCAATAAAAGAGAAGACTCAAAAGCATCCATAGCAAGACCGTACTGCTTCTTAAGCTCAGAATCGTTTAATTGCTTACTACTTATAATCTGGCGCACAGAATCACGATTCTTTAAAGCAGCCTCATATAGGATACTTGCTATATGAGGGAAAATTGAAACTTCACCCACACCTTTATCAAACAATGCCTGTAAGGGTATAAATTTTGGGACAAGATTATGATCCTGAGAAGTATGAACGAAAACCTCAAACATAGGATTGGTATAAAGTTTCTCTATCAGGATATCCATGAGTCTAAAATCTAATCTATTCCAAGGTTCGACATGGGCAAACCACTCTTTAAAATCATCCTTGGATTTGTTCTCGAAAAATGGTCGAGGCGTCCATCTTGACTTTGATATTAAAGGTTTCTTTCCGGTCCATCTGTCAAAGACCTCTCGTAATTCTGGCGGTAAAGATTCTTTTCGTTTCCTTTCTTCTTGGTATTGGAAATAAGCTCCCAAAGATAATATGCAAATTATCAAACCAACACCACCTACTAGTGATCCAAGAAAAGAAAATGTACTGTCTGTGATTCTTCCGCCAACAAATCCACCTATAGCGGTGGCAATCCCAATCATTATTACAAACAACTTCATTCTTATCACCTACAGAGGTCTAACGTAAGGATCACCGGCGGCTGTAAGCCGTCCGGTGGATTTGCGGGTTATACCGTTTCATAGTCAATTAGAATTCCAACAATAGACGGGCTATGCCATGATCGCCATATGCAGTTTCGAATTCAGGTGAGTGCTTCTCGTCCTCAAATATGAACCCACTCTTTCCATATGCATTCCTTGCTGGGGTATTACCCGTAAACACACCTATTTGAGCCCTCTTGAATCCCCTTGCCTTGCCTCTTGCAATGGCTTCATGGAGAAGCATGCTTATAATTCCGCGTCTCCTTACTTCTGGAACAGCGGCAACACTTTCTATGATCCAGGCATCAGGCGCATCATCAGGCATGCAGGACAAATAGGGCTGAATACGCACAAGTGCAGCTTTCTGCTCTTCTTTTGTCCAACCCATTTTATCAAAAACCTCCGGGAGTGCCTGAACAAATGCCATCATGCCCAAGCTTGTGGGGTCATAACAGCTGAGACCCGCTATAGATTGCCCATCTTCTTCGGCGATTAAAAAAGTTTCATGATGAAAGAGATGGGGTATCTTTGTAAGGGATACCATACTGAGGAATGCCAGACAGTCTTCTTCTGACCCACCTACAAAATGTTCCCAAAGACCATGAGGAAGATGAGACCTCGTAGCAGCAAGCATCACCCATGCTAAAAAAGATGCATCTTCAGACCTTGCCTCTCGTATTGAGATACTCATGTGTTCACCTCCTATATAATGTCTGAATAAAATAGCATTTTAACCATCTTGATATACGCCTTTTTGTTTACTGCGCTTAGGTATAACGCCGCGCATCAGCCGCGCGCGTTAGCGCGTCGGCCTGCATGCGCTTGTTGTGCGGTTCTTGGCACATGCCATTGAATTTAAGCAATTGTGAAACAGGTATTATATCCACTCCAGGTTCGTATCCGTTAACGGCCCGCCTGCATTTCCAGTATTTAAAGTATCTCTTGGTTCTATTAACATGACAGTGCATTCAGTTTCACAAATGGGCTTATGCTCAACACCTTTTGGAACAACAATGAGTTCACCTTCTTTAAGATCAAATACACGGTCTCGAAACGCCAGTTTCATCTCCCCTTCAACCACGAAGAACAATTCATCTGTCTCAGGATGACTATGCCATATGAATTCTCTTTTCGCCTTTACTAACTTCAGTTGGTAGTTATTGAGTTCAGCTATTAATCTATACTGGTGTAGATCCTTGATTAACTGGGCTTTCTCTTGAAGATTAACAACTCTGATCTCCATTGATCATCCTCCAATCATGACAATCTATGACGCACAACATTCAGTTAACCTGCAATTCCGGCCCGA
>DPIB01000229.1 GCA_003522805.1 Fervidobacterium sp.
ATCTTGCCTTGCTGGAGTGCAGGTATTAGACTGTCGAAAGGAAGACTAACGACTTCAACCTTTACGCCGAGTCTTTTCGCCAATTCGTTTGCTATGTCAATGTCAAATCCCACGACTTGGTTTTTCTCATCGACAAATTCAAACGGTGGAAATGTTGGCTCTGTACCGATGATTAGTTTACCTCTTTGCTTGATCTGTGTAAGCGTTTGTGCAAAGCTAAAAGTTGCGGTGATGATCAGTGTTAAAACGACCAACACTTTTAGAAACTTTTTCATCCCGAATCCCTCCCTTTTGAATTGCTGTGTAGAACGAATTCAAAACATCAAATCTGACCATTGATTCCCCAAGAGAATGTACCACTTTCAAATTCGTAGACACCAAAAACATTAAGCCAACTAGCAGACAGTCCGCCTCCTATCTTCCAAGAGCCTGAGTATGACTGGCCAAAATAGATGTATGGAACATCTCCTAAAGGTATCGCCATATCAAAGTAGTAGTTGAATGATCCTTCCACAAGTTCTTTCAGATTGCCAAGACCGAATTTGAATGTGAAATATCCAACATCATATGACTCTATGGAAAAGTTGATAGATGCATCAAGAAAGTCTGGATTTTCGGCAATCTCAAATGTACCAGCATTGAGTTTGAGTATTTCGTTTGGTTCATAAGATAGTTCAAGCCTACTCCAAGAAGAAGAGAGTATATATGTTCTCTTATAACTGGCAATCCCAAATGCTACCTTTGGCTGTCCATATGTTGAAAGGTCTGAGATCGTTTCAAAGCTGGTTGTCGTTGCGTTCAGAGAGGCAAATAACCCTCCGAGGTTTATACCCAAACCAATATATACTTCAGAATCAAAACTGAATGCAGGATAAGAGGTATACATTCCTATCGATGCATTGATTCCCAGCAAATCGATATGACCTTCCAACCCTATAGAGTATGTCCCATCTGCAGCTGGAAAAAGTGCACCTCTGACAAAGTATGGTTGGGCAACCACACCACCAGGTTTTTCAACGTTCAACTGTGTAAACGAGACATTCGCTAAAGCAAACGTAGCAACAACTAGTACTAGCAAAATGGTGATTTTTTTCATCTTGAATCTCCTCCTTTGCAAAGGATTTATGTGGTTTAAAAATATGTTGAACTGCAAGAATCTCGTTGAATCACTTATCAAATTCGTTCTATCTGCGTCAGATCGCCTATATCCATGAAAAGCTGGTCAATAGACTTGAGAAATCCCAGCCTGTTCAACCTTATGTCGTCTTCCTCAGTCATGACAAACACTTTATCGAAATATCTATCGATGAAACGTCTTAATTTGATAAGTTGTTCCAAAGCTGTTTGGTAATCAAGATGTTCTAAAGCGTCTAATACCTTTGGTTTGACTTCTATGAATTTCTCAAACAGTTCTTTCTCTTCAGGTTCTGTGAATTTAGCGCTATCGAAGTTCGCCGAATCATGCCTTTTAGATATGTTATGTACTCTTTCAAAGCCTACCAATAGATGTTCAAATTCCTCGCTCCCAACTAATCTATCAATTGCATATGCCGAGAGTATGCCTCTCAATGGCTTTGTCCAAAGGTGCTTTGTAGCACGGGCTATGTCATACCTGACTTTCGAGTTGTAAAGCTCATAACGCGTTTCAAAAAAGTGAAGTAGCTCTTCTGAAGGTTCGTTCTTCAACAACTCACACGCCTTGTCTATCAAAAGTCCTAAATCTAAATCCCAAGCAAATTTTTCAACTATGGAATATATGTCATCAACTTTGCTTCTAAGACCATACGGGTCTTTCGAACCGCTTGGTATATTACCTATGACAAAATTTCCAGCAATCGTATCGATCCTGTCCGCTATTCCGACAACGGCACCTTCCACTGTTTCCGGTACACTCATGTAGTGTTCTTGAATTCCCCATGCAACATCCTCGTCTTCACCGTCTTTGAGCGCATATATCCTGCCCATAATACCCTGTAACTCAGGGAATTCGTAGACAACATGACAGCTGATATCGGCCTTACATAATCGTGCTGTCCTTAGTATTTTATCACTTATCTTGTCTAAATCCAAAATTTCGATTATGTTTCTTGAAAGCTCAATAATCCTCTCTACTTTATCGTACAGCGTTCCAAGTTCCTTTTGGAAGACGATATCTACTAATTTCTCATTAAATGATTCTAGTTTGACCTGTACGTCTTTCTCATAGTAGTATCTGGCATCTTCGAGTCGTGCGTTTATAACTCTTTCGTATCCCTTCCTGCCGTTGTCGGCTACGTCTGAAGGTTTGTCGATGAATGAGACGAATGTGTTCGTTATCTTACCATCTTTGTGTACTGTAAAAGACCTTTGATGATGCTTGATTGTCGTTCTTATAAGTTCTTCTGGTAACTGCAGGAATTTTTCCAAGAATTTGCCGGACACTAATTTCGGATATTCTGTAAGTATGGCTACCTCGCGTATTAGTTCTTCGTCCTTGTCGATTGTAAAGCCTTCTTTTTCAAAATTGCTTAGCTGCTGGTGTATGAATTCTATCCTCTTTTCGATTTGTGGGATCACGTAGAATTCATCTAACCTTTCAAAGTAGTCTTGTGAAGACGAAACTTCAAAATACTCGTCTTTGATGAACCTATGTCCATTCGTTTTGTTGGATGATCTAATTCCAAAAATCTCGATTGGTACGACTTCACCATTGAATATTGCCAAGATGTGATGTGGAATCCTCACAAACTCGTATCTCCCATCTCCCCAACGCATAGGCTTTCTGAATTTCAAGTTTGTAATAACTTGTGGTAGGATCTTTCCCAATACTTCTTTCATACTTATACCCTTTATCGTCCTACTTACGTACACGTAGTTGTCAATGATTTTGACATCGGATAGTGCAGAATCGTTTGATTTCAAAAATCCTTGCAGTGCCTTTGTAGGTTGCTTGCTTTCATCGAATGCTTTGCTTGCTGCGGGACCTTTTTTTTCTATCACCTTATCTGGAGTTGTCGTTGGAAGTCCAGTTAGAACAAATCCAAATCTCCTTGGTGCGACAAAAATCTCGAATGTTTCAAAAGATATGCCTTCATCTTTCAAAGTTCTAGATATGTTTTCCTTCAGCTGGTTAACTAATCCATCTATTTCTGTTGTTGGAAGCTCTTCGATCCCAATTTCAAAGAGAAATTCATTCATTTTGCATCACCTTCTGTGTCCCCTGATTCAACTTCGATGAACTGCCTTGCGCATTTACTTGCCATCGTTCTGATGTCTCTAATATACGTCTGCCTTTGTGCAACACTGATTACGTTCCTTGCATCGAGTAGGTTGAATGTGTGCGAACATTTGAGAAGTTGCTCATACGCAGGGAATATCAAGCCCTTCTCTATCAAATTATTGAATTCTTGCCTGTATATATCGTATAGTTTGAACAATACATCTGTATTTGCCACTTCGAAGTTGTATATGGAGAACTGCCTTTCATTTTCTTTAAACAATTCACCGTATCTTACGCTCTCATTCCACATGACGTCGTACACATTGTCTACACCTTGTAGATACATCGCAATTCGTTCTACTCCGTAAGTTATTTCAAGTGGAATCTCTTTGAGCGAGATGCCACCGATCTGTTGGAAGTATGTAAATTGTGTAATCTCCATACCATCAAGCCATACTTCCCAACCTACTCCCCAAGCACCAAGTGTTGGTGACTCCCAATTATCTTCTACAAATCGTATATCATGTTCTTCTGGATTAATACCCAGTGCCTTTAGCGATTCGAGGTAGACATCTTGTGACCTTTCTGGATGAGGCTTTATTATGACTTGATACTGATAAAACCTCTGCATTCTGTTGGGATTTTCACCATATCTTCCATCCGTTGGTCTTCTACTCGGCTGAACAAATGCAACCTTCCACGGTCTCTTTCTGAGCACGCCAAAGAACGTAGATGTGTGGAATGTACCAGCTCCCATCTCCATGTCATAAGGTTGTTCGATGAAACATCCCTGCTTCGACCAGAATTCATCCAATGATTTTATTACATCTTGCAAATACACATGTGTTCCTCCCCTCTTACTTGGCTTCTTAGTATCTTAATCATTCACTCGTCGATTTATTTAATCAGTTTTAACTATCCAGTTTTACGCACCAAATATCTTTTCTAATATGTAAGCCCACAATGGTAATGTGAAGAGCGATAGTAAAGTACTCAGTGCAACGGTCACACCAGCCTTTGGTGTGTCTTCTTTCTTGAACGTGTTGATTACCACAACACTATTGACACCTATCGGCATTGCTGATTCCAATATGAAGACCTTCGCTTCAAATGGTTTCAGAACAAGTGCAAATGCAATCATAATCAACGGGATTAGCACCAGTCGTTCTGCACATAGAAGCAAATAATGTGTTAAGTCGCTCTTTTCAAACGATATCTTCGAAATCGATAACCCTACTTGTAGTAGCAGAAATGGTATTGCCATATCTCTTAGCCAGTTGAAACCTGTTAGAATACCAGTCGGCAAATTCTTGTATGAAATGCCCAGTAGTCCCAATATCCAACCTGCTGCTATGGCATATACGAATGGTAGTTTTACCACATTTTTCCATTCGAATCGTCCACGAATCATAGCGGGCAAGAATGTACTCCCAACAAGCACATTAACAAACGAGTAAACAACACCAAGTGCCAATGCCTTTTCTCCCCAAAGTGCAAGGAGTACTGGATAACCGAGATAACCAGAATTGACGTATACATTTCCCGTAAAGAAAAGTTCCCTGTCTCTCTTGTGCAACCTTGAAATCAAGAACGATACAACAAATAGTATCCCAAAGCCGCCACCAAATTTGAGAAGTATATCGATTGAAGGTACATAATCATTCGTAAATGTAAACGTGACCAACGGTGCCATCAACCATGTGGCTATATCACTGACTATGTCAATGTTCCTATTTTTGAATATTCTCCCGTAAATGTATCCAACGAATATCATTACAAAAGAAGGTAAGACCGCGTTGAACGCTTGACCAATCAATGAAATCTACCTCACATTTGACCAAGTACTATAAGTACTAATGGAATAATTAGAATGAAAATGAGAAATTCAACCCAGTTGTCAGTGAAAAGTACGGCACATTATTTCCCAATTGAGGCTTCAAAAACGGCTTTTTCACACCATCGTCTGCCTGCGTAAGAACAGATTTATTCCATATGTAGCCTAAGTCTGTAGAAATATTAAATGATAGATTGAGTGGAAGTGTAAATAAATAAGTAACATTACCAATGAGTCTATGCTCAAGCACTGGGTCATCGAGTAGATGTGTGCCGGAGACGGATGACTTGCTGTCATTCCAAGCATTTATCGGTGACCTCTCACCAAGCACCACGTACTCAACATTGGCAAATAGTCCTTTTGGTGCAGTGCTTTCGTATTCAAACCTAAATGCAACGTTGTTCTCACCGTATTTGTAACCTGCATATAGCATCTCAAGTGGGAAAATCATATCCTTCCCATCGACTTGCTTATAGAGAAAATTAGAATAGTAAGTATATCCGTAGAACTGTTGATTTCCACTTTCCGCAGATGGTTGAAACGTGTATTTCGTTGCACCTGCATGGTACAGCGCAAACGTACCAAACGGTGTATCTAGCTTTCCACCAGCCGACCAAGCGATCTTGTCTGGATTTTGATAACTTTCCGGATGGAGGAATCTATTTGCATTTATGTCATCCACCAATATCTGTGCGTATGCATACTTATCATTATCTGAATAATCTAAGAAAAATCCTGCAACGTAATTTGCCTCGCCCAAACCTTCCGAATATGGCCTCCCATTGTCGTTGACGTACTGAATGAAGAATCCTGGAATTGGGTTTGCAAAGTATTCCAAATCGAAAGTCGTTCCAACGTAGATGTCCGCTTCTTGATATCCGAATCTGAAATTACCGAACTTCGTTGCATACACTTTGTAATTCATACCCCTATATCTTTCCCTCAAGTCGGTAGCAGTAGAGGAATCCAGTAAATTGGTTAGTTCTGTCCAATGTGTTGTATAAAGGAAATTGCTATCTTCGTACGAAAATCGCAGTGTGTTTCTTGGAAACGCCATCGAAGATAGAAAAAGTGAATAAGGACTATCGACAACATCGGAAAGGTGCATCTTTCCAAATGTGATGTTGGCATTGCCGAGGTTTACGGAAATACCTGATGAACCCATGGAGAAGTAGAATCCACCATAATAACTATCGACAAAAGAGTCATTGTACAACCTATCGTTTGCTGCATCGAGGGACGCCAAGAATTCAAACTCTTCTGCTTTGTATGAAAGCTCGGCAGATAATGAAAAGCGATTATTCACAATATCTTCGTTGTAAATACTGAACAAGGTATCACCAAAACCATAGTTTGCAGACAACTCAGCAGTAGCAGAAAAGAGACTGACTGACACAGATAATAAGAATACGAGTAAGTATGTAATTGACAAGAACGATGACAAAAACCCTTCTACTCTGCGTTCTTTCTTTGCCATATCGCATTCTCCTTATAAGTAATCGTGTTTACCTCTGGTGGTATGTACACACCTGAGTTGAACACTTCAAGTATGATATCGATTGGCAACGAAGTTTCGAACCATACCTCTTCGATTTTTATCTCGTCCCAGCCTTTGTCAGCAAATCTCTGAAAAACCTTTTCAATAGCTTTTTTGTATCTTTCAATGTCGAGTTGATACTTCTCCACATCAGTCACCTCCGAAAAATTCTTATTTTTCATTTCTTTTATCATTTTTCTGCAAGAAGACTCCCACTTCTACAAGTGGGGGATGAATTGCACTTGTAAACCATGCTAAATCCTTTACTAAACATATAGGGCTTAACTAAATTTGTTTTAACTGGCTTTGACTTTTCCCTTAGCTTAATATATTCACCTTTGTTCTGCACTCCTTGAACTGTATACTTTTTGCCCTCAAAGATAACTATATCCTTTGGCTGATATGCGTATCTTTGCTTACGAATATTTCTCCTGCCTTTCGATACTTTTGTCCCACGATACTTATGAAGATTTTCTCCATTCAAGTTTTTGTTCCGAGTTCTTCTACCACAGAAAAGCTCTTGCCCTGTTTTTATAGTCTTGTCTC
>DPIB01000112.1 GCA_003522805.1 Fervidobacterium sp.
GCGGGATGGTTTAAATACCGTTCACCTCCTTCAGAACATCTAAGTTAAACGCCAATCCGCAAGAGTATCTATTATTTACTGTGTACTGACCTCCGTTAGCTAGTAGACGTCCATTACCAGGCATGTATATTTCAAACACGATATCTTCGTAATAATCCATGTATTTCATCGTTCCCAAGTCTATGTATATTCGCTCATCATCGATATTACTTACAAGCGTATTCAGATTCTCAAATTCTGAGTGTTTCCCTCTAAAATTAAACAATTTGCTTATTTCATTCCTGATTTCTAGATCAAGCTCTAAACCTTCGATCAAATCAAAATTTCTCATTTCAATTGCCCTTATCACTGTCTGCTTATATCTTGGGATCCTGTCTAATAAGTCTTTCCAAGTTTTTACGGAGCTAACATCCACAAAAAAGTTTTCTATTCCCATGTTCGTAAGAATAGTGATAGCTATTTTGATAACTTCCTCTTCACTCTCCAACTTACTACCATCTAGAATCTCGTAGCCTAGTTGCCAGGTACTATTGAGATTCTCGTCAAGTATCTCGCAGATGTAGTATATCTTTTGCTTCTCCTTTACCTTATCCATTTCTATCAAACAAGAAGTTATGTCGGGCTTGAGAAGATAGAAGCTTTTTCCATCGGAGAATTTTGCACCTTTTCTCAAATTGTCCGAATACCTGACCAAAGACGGCGGGAAGAATTCATAGAAATCGTGTTTGAGTAGCGTATCACGTATCAGGTTTACGATCGATGACAGTTTCTTCGATTCAGAGAAGATATCTTTTCTCATTTAACCTTCACCTCAATTCTCTCTTCTGTTTGTTCCATTTCAGTGTTTGGGGAAATAAAAAACCGGTCACGGATATACCCGTGACCGGTTAATTCAATGCCTTGTAAGCGTCTAGCTAAAACAATGACAACAACATACATGGCATGTACTAACTCGGCCACGCCATGTATGATGATGCATATTTACATTTAAAAGCTTACTAGAATTAGATGTCACTATACATTCTGTCAATCGAATTCCCCCAAAGAGCTTACCGATTTTCCCAATTTTATATCCTAATCTTCTTCTTGTCAACAAAGCAATTTCCAACTTTCTGATCAAAAGAGTACAGGATTATGTATCTTCTTTAGTAGATAGTTTTGCAGAGTTGAAAATAAAAAAATGGAGCTTATTAGGCTCCATTTCTTTACAACTTGGCTCCGGCGGAGGGACTCGAACCCCCAGCCTAGTGGTTAACAGCCACCCGCTCTACCGATTGAGCTACGCCGGAACTTTTGCTGATTATCACCTATTATACCACATTTATTCTTTTTGTCAAGACAACTTTTTCAGTTATGCCTTCAAATCTCGTGCTCTTATCTTATTATTCATAAATGGGACGTTTTACAACGTTTTTCAGTTTTTGTGCCGAACCCTTCACCATTTGCATTAAATTTTACATCGCAAAATCTGCTTTGTCAATCACAATTTGAAGGGCACAAGTACGTTTAAATGACAAATGAGTTTAGGAGTTATGTTGAGTAAGGCAATATAAACCGTAAAACTGCAACCAATCTATATTTGGAATTTCCTTACCTGTTCTATCAAACCTTCTGCTATCGCACTAAGTTCTTCGCTTAGATTACTCACATTCTGGGTAACTTGCACTTGCTGTTTTGCTGCGTGAGTCATCTCTTCTATCTCTTGTACTATGTTCGTTATTGATTTAGTTGCTGCATCCATCGCACCGCTCATTTCCTCCGCAGCTGCACTTTGCTCTTGCGCACTTGCTGCTAGGTTTTCAATCATACCGCTTATTCCTTCTATTTCTTTCAGTATATTTGTTAATCTGTCTCTTAACACCTCGGATTGTTCACTTGCCTTGTCCACAACTTCGACTGTCTCACTCGTAACTACACTTGCTTGCTGTGCTCCGTCTTGTATCTGATTCAACATATCAGCTATCTTTACTGTCGCATGTTTGCTTTCTTCTGCAAGTTTCCTTATCTCATCTGCCACTACGGCAAAGCCTCTTCCCGCTTCTCCAGCCCTCGCTGCTTCTATCGCTGCATTTAGCGCTAACAAATTTGTCTGTTCTGCTATAGAATTTATTGTTCCTACGATTTCCCCAATGTTTTTAGCCCTTTCCGATAGTTCTTTTACCGTAATTTCCGTCATACTTGCCTTTTCTTTCGTCTGATTCATCACACCCACTATAGCCTGTACGGCCTTTTCTCCTTCTCTTGCTGCATTATTCACTTGTAATGCTCTTTCTGTTAAATTCTGTGCTGATTTAGATACGTTTTGAGCACTTGCCGCTACTTCTTCTACTCCACTTGTAACTTCCTCTATTGATGCTGATGCATTTTGCGTGTTTCTATTTACTTCTTCCATCCGGAATGAGAGTTTTTTGCTCATCGAATTCAATTCTTCTCTCGTAGATGATAAGTTTTTAGAAGAAGTATGTATTCGTTCAGATTTTTCAGATATGCCAACCACCAAATCTGACAAATTGTGTTGCATCTCATCCATAGCTTCCTTTAGTTCTGAAAATTCCTTAGTTTTGAAGTTGGCTTTCGTCTTAAAACCCAACTCTCCTTTGGAAACCTTTGAAACAATCTCTAGTACTTGTCCAAATGGCTTTACCAAGACAGAATTCATAAGAAAATATGCAACCACGGCAACGGCAACGGAAATCACGACTGCGAAGAGTAAGAACCGTTTGAGGAAGTTAGCTTCGTTTTTCGAAACTAAGGAATCGAGTTGATCCATAGGCGTACCGATAAAAAGAATACCTATGAGATTTCCACGCTCATCCAAAAGAGGTTCGTATAAGGTCATATAGCTCTTGTTAAGTATCATAGCTTCACCTATGTAACGTTGTTTCTTGCGTATGGGGTCATAAGCAGCACTGCTTTTGCCAAGTAACGTTCCTACAGCTCTCTTTCCATCGTCACCTTTAATTGAAGTTGACACACGGACGAAGTCGTCACCTTGAATTTGAAAAATTGTTGCAACTACATTCATGTGTTCTGTAACCTTGTCAACTACCTCAAACCTGTTTTCTATAGCTCTTCCGTCACTATCGACAAGTATTCCATTCTCAAGTCTGAGTGTTCCATAGCTTTGCTTAACGTAGTCCTTGAAGACATTTAGACTACTCACGAGTTGGTTTTTGTAAGTTGTGTTGAGTAATTCCCTTGTGGACTCATTATTTGTCCATGTAGAAGTAAATAGTAGTACAACAGTCATTACCACTATAACAAACAAAACAATGAGTGTAACATACAGTTTTAGAGACATCTTCATGCCATTCACCTCACCATAATATCAAGTATAGAATTATCATACCACTTTATTCTAAAGATAGAGACATTTTTTTGAAATCGTTGTTTCTACTATGAGATATTTGTATGAGATATTTGTATGAATAGGTATACTGGAAATGTATAGTGACTAGCTGGGTGTTATATTCGCCGACTGAAATGTTTGGAAGAAAATCGAGAGAGTGGTAAAATCCATTTTAGAGGGATGATTCGAATGATTAAGTAATTAGGGGGTAGAGTGTAAATGCTTAAGAAGAAGGTTTTCAAAGTATTTTTAATCTCTTTGATTATACTGATTTGTGTTGCTTCTGGTATGACGATGTTTACCATTGGAAACGTGCGAAAGAATTTTGAAATTGGGCAAGAAAATTATGGTAAGATGGTTGAACAAATCTCAAACCTATATTCACAGAAGATCAATCTAGTTGCTGAAAGTTACTCTCTTTGGGATGAGTTCTATGCATATGTAGAAAATCCTAGCAGGGAATTTGAAGAGACTTATCTCAGTATGGACTACTTTAGAAAATATGGTATAGATTTTATAGCTGCGTATGATTTGAGTAGTTTTGTATATGTAAACAGTACTGATGAAAGAATGCTGGAGTATCTAAAAAGTCTTGATGTTACCAATTTGAAAAGTGAATTGCATGGGTATGATTTACCAAAATCGTTCAAATTTCCCATAGAATACTTTGTTTATAGCATTTGCAAGAAAAGCGATGTGAAAAGGGAAAGTCCAGTAGGATTTTTCGTTGTTGGCAATATCTATGACGCCTCAGATTTGTTCGAGCTCCACAATTTAACCAATTCTACTGTAAGATTCTCACAGAGTGTACCAACCATAGATTCAAAAATGTTGAATTTCATAAAAATTCTTAAGAATGAGAATGATGTAACGATTGGATATCTGAATTTCAGTACAGCTTTCTCAAGTTACAAGCATTTGAACAGGAATATAGTTCTTACGATTATTCTGTTTGCTATAGTTTTTGTGGTTTTCATGGCTTACATTGTTTCATATCTTTCCGCAAACCTCATAAGGCCATTCAACAATATTGTATACTCAATCGAAAATGGAACTGTCGATAATATCGAACAATATACACAAAGGCTCGATGAAATTGGTGAACTATCGCGCACAATCAAGGCGTATTTGAATCAGAGGGAAGAGATCAATGTATATTTGAAAGAACTAGAGTCGAAAAATTTGAGTTTGCGGCGCTTAAACGAAGAAGTTAGAAGTTTGCTGGAGAAAGATCAATTAACTGGACTTTTGACAAGATTCGTCTTCAATTCACAGATCGAAAGGCTGTATGTTTCAAGTTTAGCCAATTCAGCACCACTTTCTTTGATAATGGCCGACGTAGATGATTTTAAAAAGCTAAACGATACTTATGGTCACTTGAAAGGTGATGAAGTGCTGAGAAGAGTTGGAAGTATTATACTCAAAAGTACGAGAATGAGTGATTTTCTCATTCGAATGGGCGGGGAAGAAGTATTGATATTGTTACCACAAACTGAAGTGGAAGACGCATTTGCGATAGCTGAAAGGATAAGGCAGAAAGTTGAAGAGGAGTTCCACGCTGATGCAATTAACGTAACAATAAGTCTTGGTGTGACCCAACTAAAGGGAGATGACACAATAGAATCACTTCTAAAAAGAGTGGATGATGCAGTATACATGTCCAAGAAAAATGGAAAGAATCAGACAACGTTAGTATAATTCTTAACTTTTTTGATACTTGAAAATTACATGATTTTGGTATAAATTATAATGTAGTGAATGTAAAAGCACAGAGATACTGGAGGTGAGATTATGCCAGTGTACAGATATGTGTGTTCAAAATGTGGAAATGAGGAGCTTCACCTTCATGGGATCAACGAAATACCATCGATAAAGTGCAGTAAGTGTGGTGGAGACATGTTCAAGGGTATAAGTAAGGTAGGAATTGTTTTTAAGGGAAACGGGTATTACATCACCGATAGTAGAAACAACTCGAAGACAGAAAGCAAGAGTAGTGAGAAAGTTGAA
>DPIB01000100.1 GCA_003522805.1 Fervidobacterium sp.
GCAGCACCCGTTGATGCGCCAAGTGGGTTATCGTAATCTTCTTCAGGTAAATTGACAAATGCTATTTCCTTGAACCTTGCCATTTTTCCAAGTTCTCTTGTAGTCATGACATAGTCTGTGACTTTGATACCATCAACTAATTGTTGTGGTCTTGTTATTTCATCTTTCTTTGCCGTACATGGCATCACAGAGACCATTACTATATCTTCAGGTTTAACACCAATTTTCTGAGCAAAATATGTCTTTACAAGACTGCTCATCATCTGCTGTGGCGACTTTGCGGTTGACAGATTATCTCTCAGTTCTGGCCATTCTTTTTCCATCTCATTGACCCAACCTGGGCAACAGCTTGTAAACATTGGGAACTTCCCACCATTTTGGAGTCTGCCGATGAGTTCGTAACCCTCTTCCATAATTGTAAGGTCTGCTGCAAAATTCGTATCGAACACGTAATCAAACCCGAGTCTTCTTAGTGCTGCAACCATTTTCCCTGTGCTGACGCTACCTGGTTCCATCCCAAATTCCTCACCAATTGCAACCCTTACAGAAGGAGCAGTCTGGGCAACGTAAACCTTCCCTGGCTCTTTCTTATCGAGCATTCTGAGAACTTTTTTCCAATCCGGCGCCTCATATATCGCTCCAACTGGACACAGGTAAGAACACTGGCCACAGCTGATACAATCAGTTTCGTACACAGGAATTCCGAATTCTGTTTCGGGGACTGACTCATATCCTCTGTCAATCATCGAGTATATGTTCATACCTTGAATCTCGCTACAAACCCTCACACACCTCTGGCATTTGATACACTTTGACAGATTCCTGTTGATAGAAGGACTGCTGACGTCTATCTCTCTATCAAGGTCAACATTTACACCGAATATTGGCTGAATATCGTATATATGTACCAATTTCTGAAGCTCACATCTGCCATCTGCTTCACAGTACATACACTCATGAGGATGATTCGCCATGATAAGCGAAAGGTTGAACCTAACAGCATTCTCAACCCTGTCAGTGTTTGTTTTAATCCTCATTCCATCCGCGACTTTTGATGTACATGCTGGTTGAAGAGTCTTCATACCCTCAATTTCGACAACACACATTCTGCATGCCCCTATTGGTTCAAGCTCGGGGTGATGGCAAAGAGTTGGAACTTTAATACCATTCTCCCATGCAGCCTCTAAAACTGTCTTACCCTCTGCTACTTCGTAAGGTTTATCGTTGATGTAAATAGTTACCATCGGCCACCCACCTCCAAAGTTTAGAAAAATAATGCGATTGATTTATCCAACTACTATATTTTATTCTACCACATAGGCAAAAATTTCACAAGCAGAGAATAGAAAACTCTGAAGATTATTAAGAGCGATTAAGTTGGAAAATCACTTAATTTATGCGGATTTGTAGGTATAAGAGATTAATCGTTGACAAAGGACATTATAAATCTATATGCATCCACCTCTCCCATCATTCCGCAACCACTCTCTGATTCACTTTTCCATGCCCCTCTGTCGGCATGAGGAATTTCCCATCAATGCAAGTTCAATTCTTGCTTTCTCTCTATTCTTGAAGTCTCTCTGTTTTCTCGAAAGTTGTCCTTGAAGCTTTTCAGTTTCTTTTCGGCTTTAATAAGGTAACTCAGATATTCTACTTATACGTTGCAGTATCAGTGCTTATCGTTGCAAATGATAAAATGATAATACAAGAGAAATACTGAATGCTTATTTGTGTCAAGTTTCATATCCATCACGAATATTACCCAGTGAACTGACCTATTGTCAAGTACACTTTTAGCAATTCATCTCCACAATAAGAAGGTGGAGACTTCTCGCTGTACTTTGTTAAATCAATTATACTATATTCTTTTTGGTCAATCATCAAGTTTTCAGTTATCATTCCAAACCTCAAAACATTTGTAGCACTCATTAACTCTGCTTTCTTTTGTGCGATATATCAATTGTTATATGATATAATAAAATGAAGATTTCCTACAAAGGAATGGTGAAAAATGGGCGACGTAGTATTTCTAAGAGATAATTCATTAGAACAACTGAAACAGTGCAAATTATTTATCTTGGATATAGACGGTACGTTCTATCTGAGTGGTAAGCCGTTTGATGGATCGAAGAAATTCGTTGACACGCTTGACTCGCAAGGTAAGAAATTGGTCTTTCTTACCAACAATTCCAACAGAACGATCGAAAGCTATATCGAAGAGTTCTCCAAATTCGGTTTTAACCTATCAAATGATCAAATCCTCACAGCAGGTGTAGCGACAGCTCAATATCTCTTCGAAGAATTTGGAAAGAAAAGAGTATACATAGTTGGAACAGATGATATAAAGACAGAATTTGCAAGAGCAGGACATGTTGTAGTAGAAGATGATCCAGAGATCGTAGTGGTCACATTCGACAAAACTCTGACATATGAAAAACTGAAAAAGGCAACCCTATTTGTTTCGAGAGGAGCGATTTTTGTTGTAACTAACCCTGATCTAAATTGTCCATCGTCAGAGGGCCCGCTCCCCGATTCTGGTGCTATTGCTTCGGTTATTAGAAAAGCAACGGGGCTTTACCCAAACATCGTATTTGGCAAGCCCCAGCCAAGATTAATAGAGATAGTCATGAAACAAAACAACATAAAGCCTGCAGAGACATGTATGATAGGCGATCGGCTATATACAGACATATTGGCAGGTATCCAAGCTGGTGTATTAACTGTATTAGTTCTAACTGGTGAAGCTACAAAGGAAGAAATCAAGAGAAGTCCAATAAAGCCAGATATAATAGCGCATCACATTGGGGAGATAGCAGAACTCTTAAAAAATGAACTGTAGTTATAGTAATTATATCCAGTAGCTGTACAACAATCAAAGGAATGATTGAATGATAAAATATGCACTTAGAGGTAAACCAACCGAGAAATTGGTAGAATTAGCGCAAAGTGGATTAGCAGAAGCAATGGATTTGATAGTCGAAAAATTCTATCCCATGGTTGTGAAGATTGCTTCACAATTTTATGCCCCTTGGGCAGAGTTTGACGACATAGTACAGAATGGTCTGATAGGTTTGATAAAAGCCGTGTTCTACTTTGAATCAGGCAAGAGTTCTTTTTCTACCTTTGCATGGCGAAGTATAGAATCAGAAATAAAAACATTTATAACCTACCAGAATAGAAAGAAAAACAAAATGCTCTCTGAATCAACAAGTATGGACTCCATTTTCGACAATGTTGACGATGAACAAATCGATTATTTTGTTGCAGATGAAGATGTCAACACAAATGTCGTTAGAAAGACTATATTGAGTATAGTACACGAAGAAATACTCGAGAATCTGAAAGGCGAAGAGATACAGATATTTGAACTATGGTTAGACGGATACAGTTACAAGGAAATAGAAAAGAAAGTATGTGTCAATTTTAAGAAAGTAGACAACACAATTCAGAAAGTGAAGAAGATAGTTAGAAGCAAATTAAGCTCCTCTTTAATGCCATTTCTAGAAAGCTGATGCTGTGGGTTTGTACGTAAAAATTGGAGGGATGATTTTTGCAAGCAGATTTGAGCGTGAAATCTATTGATGACATAGACTATGAAGAACTCTTGAAAAATGGGAAAAGCGTTTTTTTATTTGATTTTGATAACACGATTAGTGTGTGGAAGTCAAGAACAATCCCAGAGAATGTCAAGAAAATATTTCAGTATCTCAAATCCAACAATGCGCAGATCTTCATCATCACAAACGGGAAGCAACGTGAGATGAACGAAAATATAGGTGTGCCGATAATCTGGAGGTCATTAAAGCCTCTAACATTCAAGGTCAAGCGAAACATTGGTAGACACATCAAAGATAAAGACAAAGTAGTAGTCATAGGCGATCAGATGTTTACGGACATACTGTTTGGCAAATTTCTTAAAGTGTACACAATCAAAGTTGAGCCAATTGACACAAGCAAAGAATTCATCTCTACTAGATTTCTGCGGGTGATTGAAAAGATATTCAACGTAAAACAGAATTAAATTGCTGGACAAAAGTCCAGGAGGAGGTGAGTCAATGAAAAAGATACTTGCCGTCTTATTAACTCTTCTATTAATATCAGCAGTTTTTGGTAGTACAACGGACATGCGCATTTCAAGTATAAGACCCCAGCATGACGACGGATTCTTTGTAGAATTCTCTTCAGTAGGATATTCATTCGCAAATCAGGAAATTACTTCTCAACCACTTTTGGACATATTGGGCATGTTCAACTTAGGTTTTAGGTATTACATCACAAATAACACATTATTAAGTGCCGAAGGCTATCTCATAGACCCGCAATTTGTTCCAACTATCTACGCTGGAGAAGAAAGATATGAACCGTCGTATTACGTTTTGCTCGGCAGGGCATACTTCCATGGGGACTATCCAATTTCTAACTTCTCCATAAAGCCACACGTTGAAGTATTAGGTGGTGGAGCGATTGTGAATCCAGCCTACGCTGTAGGCACCATAGGCAAAGCAGCATTGACAGGGTCATTCGCAGTTACGAAAAATATAGAACTCTTTGCACGAGTTGAAGGTGGAATGCTGATAGATGTATTGAGTACTTCAACGGATACATCCCTTCAGGATGCAATAAATCAGGCTCGTCAAGAAACAGCCTATGCAGTTACAAACGTTGGACTTACTTGGTATTACGACAACTATTCAGGTATAGAAATAGGCTATAGATTCTTCCTACTAAATAGAGACAGCCCACTCACATACCTTCAAGGTTTCTCTTATACAGACTATGTTTTCAACTACTTTAAGCTCATAAACGATAGCCTGACGACAGACGAAAAAATTAATATACCATTCATCACAACGGACTATTA
>DPIB01000134.1 GCA_003522805.1 Fervidobacterium sp.
CCAGTTTTCGCAGTTGAAAGGAAGATCGAGCTTTGGAACCAACCCCTGTGTTGGTCATCTCCTTCTAGATACAAGTCAACTGGGAACTTCTCACCCTTTGAACGAATTACTGATTCCCAAGAACAGCCTGAATCGATCCATACATCCAATGTGTCGTACGTTTTGTCAAACTCCTTGCTACCACACTTTGGACAGGCAAAATCAGATGGAACAAGCTCTTGAATGTCCATCTCAAACCATGTATCGGTGCCATTTTCCCTTACTATGTTTGCAAAATGTTCAATTACCTGTGGTGCAAGAATGACCTCACCGCAAGATTTGCATCGAACTGCTGGAATTGGCACGCCCCAAACTCTCTGCCTTGAAATCGTCCAATCTGGTCGTTCTTGAACCATCGCGGTAATCCTCGTTTCTCCCCAGACAGGGTACCACTTTACTTTCTTTATTTGCGCAAGTACTTTGCCCCTTAAGTTGTTTTTATCGACCGATATGAACCACTGAGGAGTTGCCCTAAACATAACGGGACCTTTACATCGCCAACAATGTGGATAGTTGTGCGTAATACTTCCAGATTTTATGAGTGCTCCACAACTAGACAAGTCTTCGACGATAATTTTGTTAGCGTCCCATATTTTCAGGCCTTCATATTTTCCGGCCTCACTTGTGAATCTGCCTTCGTCGTCGACGGGTGACAAGATAGGTAAGTTGTATTTCAGACCAGTTTGATAGTCCTCTTCACCATGACCAGGTGCCGTGTGAACTGCTCCTGTACCATCCTCAAGTGTGACATAATCTGCCAAAACTATCACTGAAGTCCTATCGTAGAGCGGATGTCTTGTCAGCTTACCTTCTAGGTCTCTACCAAAGAATATCTCAACTACCTCAAACGATATACCAGTCTCTGCCGCGAATTTCTGAAGTAGTCCTTCTGCAACTATCCAAAACTCACCATTTACTTTTATCTTTGCATATTCATATTCTGGATGAAGTGCAATAGCAACGTTTGCTGGAATCGTCCAGGGAGTTGTTGTCCATATAACTACGTAAGTCCTTGGATCATCTACCATCTGGAATTTCACATATATCGAAGGTGATTCATCATCGTGGTACTCGATTTCAGCCTCTGCCAATGCAGTTTGGCAAGTAGGACACCAGTACACAGGTTTGTTTCCTCTATATACATTCCCATTTTCCACGAGAGTTTTGAAAATATCTAGTATGTGGTACTCATACTCCGGTCTAAGAGTTATATAAGGATTTTCCCAATCACCTTTTACTCCGAGCCTCTTGAATTGTTCTCTCTGTATGTCTACAAATCTTAAAGCAAAGTCTCTACAGAGCCTACGAATTTCGACTGCTGATTTATTCTTTGCTTCTTTACCAAGCGATGTTGTTACGCGATGCTCAATTGGAAGACCATGCGTATCCCATCCTGGTGTGTAAGGTACCCTGTAGCCTCGCATTGTCTTGTACCTTATGACGAAATCTTTCAATATCTTGTTCATCGCAGTCCCAAGGTGAATATCACCATTTGCATACGGAGGTCCATCGTGAAGCAAATAAGTGGGTGCTCCTTCACGTGTCTCAAGTGTCTTTTTGTATATCTCCTTCTCTTCCCATGACCTTAGCATTTCAGGTTCTTTCTTTACCAAATTAGCCTTCATTTGAAAAGTTGTCTGCGGCAAATTCAAAGTCTCTTTATAATCCATTTTGACACCTCCTGAGTCATTGCTTTCGGATTTATATCAATAATCAATTATAGGCCTTATCAGCGTGCTAGGATAGAATGCAGTTATGATAAACACTATATAGTATATAACAAAAAAGGGGTGACTGCCCACCCCTTTTTCCACTTGGTAGTGGGCATCACTCACATGTTAATTAAACGGCTTACTATTTCCTTTAATTCTGTCAAATCTGAAGATTTCACAATATATGCATCCGCAGCCCAAGATGCCATATCACTCTTGTAATGCGAATATGCTGTTAAAAGCACCAGCTTTGTCTCTTTTCTTATTTCTCTCAGTTTTCCGGCAAGTTCGAGTCCATCCATTCCTGGCATCTCTATATCAATCGTGACCAAATCATATGTTTTTTCGGCAAATTTTTTTAGTGCAGATTCACCATCTTCCGCTTCATCAACTTCATAACCTGCATCCATGAGTTCTTCCATAACTAGCAATCTCATATTAGGTTCATCTTCAACTACAAGAATTCTTTTGGGCATATTCGTACCCCCTTTCTCGGGGATATTATACCACAGTTCATCATCCATTTTCAATACTTTTGAAGATTACTATTTCTTGAGGTTTTTGTTCAAATTTTACTTCTTACTTTGCTCTGTACATCACCATGGCAGAAGTGGCCTTTACATTTATCTTTCCACTTACTTGATACAAAGACGTTGTTCCAGCATTTGCTTGATCCACAACAACATTCCAAGTCCCATCTGGTAATGAGAATTGTTGCTCCTTCGTTTCACCATTGTATATGACAACTATCTCTTTCCAAGGATCATTTGCATCATTTATTGTGAATATTACACCCTTTCTTGGTGATGGTAGGAACGTAATCTTGCTTTTTATATCCGCAGCCGTTCTTTGTCTGAACGCCACGTGTTCTTTCCTCAACTGAATTAGGCCTTTGTAGTAATTAAACACGTCTATGAATTCTGCTTTCCTTTCATAATCTAGCCCATTTACAGAGATCGGTGCGTTGTAAGAATTCCCGTCACCATTTTTAGTCCTTGCGAAATCTTGTCCTGCATGTAGAAATGGTACTCCTTGAGATGTAAGTATTATCGCTCCTGCAAGTTTTTGTGCATCTTTGAGCATATCTACCGTCCAATTTGTCTTTGCATCCGCTTGAGCAGCCAAGTAGTTTTTATCCCACAATGTGTGGTTGTCATGGCATTCAACGTAGTTTATCGTCTCTTCTGGGTCCTTTGCAAAACTCTTTATTATATCGTCGTACTCAAT
>DPIB01000086.1 GCA_003522805.1 Fervidobacterium sp.
AGGAAGCTTTCAATAAAAGATCCGTTGCAAGTAGTTGTAATCAAAGGATTTGGCTCCGGCATTGGTTCGCTGTTGATAGCACTTGCCATAGGTGAGCGCGTAAGTAATTGGGCCTATATTTTCGCCACATTGCTCTTGGGCTTCTTGGCATACGGTTTGAGCATATTTTTCTATATATACGCACAAAGACACTTAGGGGCTGCAAAAACGAGTGCATATTATGCAGTTGCACCGTTTATAGGCGCTGGATTATCGCTGATAATTTTCAAAGATGTACCCACACTACCATTTCTTATCGCACTTGCGATAATGATTGTTGGAACTTATCTGGCTTCGACTGATGGAAAAAAGCCAATTTTAGCTTCTGAGCGTTGATTTGAGTTCTATTTAGATGTGGTATCATGAAGATAGCAAAAGTTGAGTCATTTCGTCCTTCTGTGTCCACCTCTTTTGGAATATCATAGATAAGGTTATTTGATAGGGTGGTGCAAATGAAAAGAAAGGCAAAAGTGTCATCTGCCGTAGTTGTCTTCATATTAGCTGCGATAGTTGTCATCATACAGAATATCCCATCTGGCGTGACTGTTACACGCGTTATCGATGGTGATACAATCGAAGTGAAAATGAGTGGCGGAACGTACAAAGTTAGATTGATAGGTATCAACACGCCGGAAAGTACAACTAAAATTGAGCCATACGGCAAAGAGGCGGCAGAATTCACAAAGTCTCAGCTTTTGGGCAAGAAGGTTTATTTGGAAAAGGATGTATCCGAGACTGATAAATACGGAAGATTGCTCAGATACGTTTGGCTTAAAAAAACTTCAGAACTCACAGATAGTGAGATTAGAACAAAGATGTTCAATGCGATATTAGTAATTGAAGGATATGCACAGGCTGCTACGTATCCTCCGGATGTGAAGTATGCAGAATACTTTGCAAAGTACGAGACAGAAGCAAGGAAAAACAATCGAGGCTTATGAGCATTAGAAGAGAAGACAAAATCACAAAATCTCGATAGAATAGTTTACTGGACACCAAATGGGAAATCTTATCACTATTCAAAAGAATGCCAAACACTGCAGAGAAGCAAAGTCATTAGGCAAGGAACTTTGCGAGAAGCTTTAGATGCTGGCAAGTCAAACCCTTGCAACTATTGTGTCAAATGAGTTTTTCAAAAATGACTTATTTTACTGTGTGATGTGCTATAATCTCTTTGTATTCTTCTATTTACTACTTGGAGATGACAACTATGCAAAAGCTTAACTCCAAAATACTATTCACAGTTCTTATTGTCGGCATTATTCTTCTTTGGGGACCCGTTCTATTTTCCATTGTTATCACAGCAATTCACTTTCTTAGATCAGGCCAGTTTCTATTTGATTTTCTTATACCATTAGAAATCTTCCCCGTGATAATGGTAGGTGAGTTCTTAGTATTGTACTATACCATCAAAGAAAGATTTTTATGGAAACCTACATTGTTTTTTACGATATCCACAGTGACATCTTATGTACTTATTGATGTAATAGCATCACTTTCTGGTCTTGCCTCTAATGGCCCGGAGGTTGTCAATACTCCATATGCGATGATAGCAATTGTCTTTTTCATAGTGTTTTACTGGGTATCTTTTGTATGGATTGCAATGCGAGGTACGATACAATTTTTTAAGTCCTTTTCAAAGAGTTGAGTCCCTTAAACATGGTCTATGATTGATATATTTGAGATACTTGATATCTCATCTAGTTGTGTTACAATTTGTCTTTGGAAGCAATAATTACAATTCGGATGTGGAGGTGGAATCATGGAAGTTGTTGCAAAGATAGTGGATGGAGTCTATTACGTAGGTGTAAACGATAGAGACACGCATCTCTTTGAGAATATTTGGCCATTGACAAAAGGTGTTTCGTACAATTCCTATCTTGTCGTGGACGAAAAAACAGCTTTGATAGATACAGTGAAAGTCAGTAAGATGAGTGAATACATCGAGAAAATTCACCAAATACTTGGTGGAAAGAAGCTCGATTATTTGATAGTAAATCACATGGAACCTGATCACTCTGGCGCAATTGCCTCTATCGTTCACGCATTCCCCGGTGTAAAGGTTGTTGGGAACAATAGAACACACGATTTTATAAATGCAATGTACCACATAGACGTGAATTTCTATGAAGTGAAAGAGGGCGATGAGATAGACTTAGGTAACCGCAAATTGAAATTTTTCTTGACGCCTATGGTACATTGGCCGGAAACGATGATGACATACGAAATGAATGATAAGATACTGTTTGCAGGAGATGCGTTTGGTGGCTTTGGCTCTCTAGATGGTGGTATCTTTGATGACGAGGTAGATGTGAATTATTTTGAAAATGAGATTAGAAGATACTATTCAAATATAGTTGGAAAATTTGGCCCTATGGTTCAAAAAGCATTACAGAAGTTCAACGGAGTCGAGATCAAAATCGTCTGTTCTACGCACGGTCCTGTGTGGAGAACAAATCCAATGCACATCATCTCGGCTTATGACAGATGGAGTAGGTATGAATATGAAGAAGGCGTTGTTATCGCCTATGGTACTATGTACGGAAACACAGAAAAAATGGCAGATTATGTTGCACGTGTACTTGCAGAAGAGGGTGTTAAAAATATCAGAGTAATGAACACATCTACAACACATGAATCATTCATAATCAACGAAATCTGGCGATTCAAAGGTATCATTTTAGGCACATGTACATACAACAATGGCATATTCCCGCCGATGGAAAATCTGTTGATAAACCTATCGCACAAGGGACTACCAAATAGAGTCTTCAGTGTCTTCGGTACATACGGTTGGAGCGGTGGAGGAGTCAAAGGCATTGTCGATTACATTGAGAGAAATAAATGGCAGATGGTTGGCGAACCTGTTGAAGTGAATTTCTCACCATGTGAAGAAGATTTCGGACGATTGAGAAAACTTGCAGTTGAGATGGCAAAGGTAATTGAATCTGAATGATAGAAATGATAGAAATGCATAAAGATTAAAAATTAGAGCTCCGGGAAACCGGAGCTTT
>DPIB01000106.1 GCA_003522805.1 Fervidobacterium sp.
CCTGAGATGAAGTTACCTGCAGGTTTAAATAAGGAATTGATATACGAAATTTCAGCCGCGAAGAATGAACCTGCTTGGATGACTGAGCATAGAATCAAGTCATTTGAGATATTTGAGAAATGGCACGAGCCAAATTGGGGCGTCGAACGAAATGAGTTAGATTTGTCGAAGATTGTACCATATGTGAAACCTAATGCGAAAAAGACGAATAATTGGGAAGAAGTACCACAGGAAATCAAGGTTGCATTCGATAAGCTTGGTATACCAGAGGCGGAGAGAAAATATCTTGCTGGTGTTGGTGCACAATTCGATTCTGAAATGATATACAAGAATATAAAGGAAGAATTGAAAAAGCTCGGTATCATATTCATCGATATAGAGACCGCTGTGAAAGAATATCCAGATCTCTTGAAGCAGTATTTCATGAAACTCGTTCCACCAACGGATAATAAGTATGCTGCATTACACGGTGCACTGTGGAGTGGTGGTACATTCCTTTACGTACCGAAGGGCGTGAAGGTACCTTTACCATTGCAATCTTACTTCTTGTTTGGTAATCCGGGTGGTGGACAATTCGAACATACTGTGATCATCGCAGATGAGGGTAGCGAGGTAACCTACATAGAAGGTTGCACTGCTCCTAAGTACGATGTCGTTAATCTACATGTGGGTACAGTTGAGGTCTACGTCAACAAGGGTGCAAAACTGAAGTACCTTACGATGCAAAACTGGAGTAAGAATATGTTCAATCTCGAAATTAAACGCGCAATAGCCGAAGAAGATGCAGTAATGACTTGGGTATCTGGGTCTTTTGGAAGTTACAAGACGATGGTCTACCCTGCAACGATACTCAAAGGCGACAATTCTGTATCCGACAATATATCGATCTCGTTTGCAGGGCCAGGGCAGCATATAGATACAGGATCTAAGGTAATTCACATAGGCAAGAACACAAGATCCACTGTGGACGCGAGAAGTATAAGCATA
This sequence comes from Fervidobacterium sp., assembly GCA_003522805.1. GTDB lineage: Bacteria > Thermotogota > Thermotogae > Thermotogales > Fervidobacteriaceae > Fervidobacterium. Next base: position 988 of record DPIB01000106.1, read on the forward strand.
GGCGGTGGATGGTCATTCTATCGTGGACTCTTAAAGATCGGAGAAAAGGCAGAGAATTCAAAGGCAAGTGTAAGTTGTACCGGTCTCATGATCGATAACAAGAGTAAGAGTGACACTGTGCCAATCATCGAGGTACTCAACGCCAATTCGGATGTAGGTCATGAAGCAAAGATTGGACGTATAAAAGATGAACAGATATTCTACCTAATGAGTAGAGGATTGAGCGAGTTGGAGGCAAAGGGATTAATAGTCAAAGGATTTATCCAACCTGTTGTCCAAGAACTGCCTTTTGAATATGCGATAGAGCTCAACAGGCTCGTCGATATGGAAATAGAATCTTCGATCGGTTGATTTTTTAGTTTTTGATTTTATCTCGAGATTGCGCTAAATTGAGAATTGGTGGTGATTGATGTGAGTGTAAGCAACATCGAAAAGACGATAAGATTTGAGCATGGCAATTTGAGGGCGATAGTGCCCGATAGAAAGACGATAGATGCAATAGATTACTCGACGGATGATTTCAAACCAAGTGGAAATAATTTACTTGACGAATGGAGAATAAAACGTTTGTCAGAATATTTAACTTACAAATTCCCACTATGGAGACGTTCCGGGTTAAAGTCGATAGATTTACCAAGAGTAAAGAGTTATAAAGCACTCGAATCGATAGATGAGGAAGGTTTAAGTTTACTCGACTCACTCGATTTTGAGGGTACAGATCGAAAATTTGTACTTATGGCTGACATCTTTTCCTCAAGTGGTAAGTACATCGTTGTTGAAGAAGATACAACACTTATTGTAGATGAATTCAGTCAGTACGACAACATGCTGATAGATGTCAGAAGAGGTACGTTGAACTTGGTAAGATACATCGAAAGGCCATTTTTCATAGGGAATTTGAGAATACTTGTCAGACAAGATGCAGCGTTGAATTTATACAACCTTTATATAGGTAAAGAACCTGAAGAGCAAGAACAAAGTGTGAGCAATTTCCTTTCATCGAGTGTATTCATACATGCATTAGATCACTCGAAGATAAAGGTAAAAGATTTCTATTTTGGTGGTAAAATAAATGCAGGCTATTTTGGTATGAAGTTGAACGGCGAGGACATCCAAGCAGATGTGAGACCGTACTATCTTGCCAACAAAGATAACGTGGTCGATATCCTCTATTTCATGAGATTTTACAAGCAAAAAAGTTATGGTAACGTCGATTCAAAGGGCGTTTTAGCGGATAAATCAAAGGTTGTATTCAGAGGTATCATGGATATACTCAGTGGTGCAAAAGAAGTGGAAGCACATCAAAGTAACCATGCAACGCTTATTTCAGATGCTGTAAAGGTTGAGGCAGTACCAAGTTTAATGGTCGATGAAAACGATGTAATTGCATCACATGCTGCAAGTAGTTCACCAGTCGATGAAAATATGGTATTCTATTTAATGACAAGAGGTATCCCTGAAAAGGAAGCTCAGAACGTCATAGTAAAGGGTATTTTCGAGATGTTGAAGGATGAATTAGCCGCCTACAATCTAAAAGGAGTTGTCGAAGATGCACTCAACAGAGTGGTCGGATGAAGCGTTTTGTCGCATAATTGAAGATTTCCCAGTTTTGAATAGAGAGGTCAATGGAAAAAGACTTGTTTATTTAGATAATGCGGCAAGCACACTGAAAAGTAGCACCGTCATCTCAAAGATGACGGATTTCTATTTAAACCACTATTCCAACATCCACCGTGCTGTCCATACTTTGGCAAGCGAGGCAACGAGTGAATACGAAGCGGCACGCGATAAAGTGGCAAGATTTATAAATGCACAAAGTGAAGAGGTCATATTTACCTCTGGAACTACGATGGGTATCAACGCACTCGTCAACTCACTTGTGAGAAGTGACATATTGCAAAAAGGTGACACTGTACTCATATCGCAAGTTGAACATCATGCCAATTTGGTGCCATGGTTGAGACTGTCGAAATTCTTTGGCTTCAAAGTTGAATACATAGAAGCAGATGTTACAGGTACAATAACACCGGATTCAATATTGGCTGCAAAATCTCGTGTAAATAGTCCAAAGGTTGTGTCCATAACCGGTCAGTCGAATGTCACAGGACAGACAATGCCTATCGATGTTATCAGAGAGACGTTCAAAGATGCCATATTGATAATCGATGGTGCTCAACTAATTCCACACAAGAAGATTGATGTAAAGGCATTAGATATTGATTTTCTCGTATTCTCCGGCCACAAGATGATTGCTCCAACAGGTATCGGAGCTCTTTATGGTAAGAGGGCATTGCTTGAAAAGTTAGAACCATTCTTGTACGGTGGTGAGATGATAGACAAGGTGACATTTGAAGATGTCACTTTCAACGTACTACCATACAAATTTGAAGCTGGTACTCAAGATATAGGCGGTGCAGTTGCGCTTGGCTATACAATAGATTACCTTGAAAATTTTGGTCTTGGGAATATTCAAAAACACGTTGAAGAATTATCGAAGTATCTATTGGAAGAATTATCGAAGATTGACTTTGTTGAAATATACGGACCGAGGGATGAAACACATCAATCACTCGTTTCTTTCAATGTGGATGGTGTGCATCCACACGATGTATCGCAGGTACTCGATGAAGATTTTGGTATTGCAACGCGCAGTGGCCATCATTGTGCTCAACCTCTCATGAGTGTATTAGCAAGAGGCTCTCACATTGATTTTCCAAACTCAACTGTACGAGCAAGTGTATATTTCTACAATAGGAAAGAAGATATAGACATCTTAGTAGAAGGACTTAAATACATAAAGAGGTGGTTTGGATGATATACTCAGAGTTTATAATGGACTATTCAAAATTAAAAAAGTTTCATGGTAAGATAGAAAATGCACACAAAATAGAAGAGGGAAAGAACCTTTCTTGTGGTGATGAAGTGACGTTGTACTTCCTCTTCGATGGTGACAAGATATCGGACGTTAAATTCGAGGGACACGGTTGTGCGATTAGTCAAGCATCGACGAATGCAATGATAGAACAACTCATAGGCAAGACAAAAGAAGAAGCATTGGAAATGCTCAAGAACGTTGAAAACATGATGTTTGGTAAAGATTTCAACGATGAGCTGCTGGGTCCGATCGTTAATTTTTACGATGTGAAAAACTACCCGATGCGTGTAAAATGTTTCT
>DPIB01000163.1 GCA_003522805.1 Fervidobacterium sp.
CTACAACTTCCATCTGTTCAAATAGTAAATATAAATCTCAAAAGAATCGAGTGATTCAGAAGAATTCTACAAATCGTGAAAGGGCAAACGAGGTGTTGAGAAAATGCTGGAATTAAGTTCAATTCTGAAAAACGCACATACCAATGTAATGGGCATCATCAATATAACACCGGATTCATTCTATCCTGGTAGTAGAGTAAATGAAAAGCAACTTCTTTCACGCACTGAGAAGATGATAAGAGAAGGGGTCGAGATTGTGGACCTCGGTGGAGAAAGTACAAAACCCGGCGCTGATGTAGTACCATTCGAAGAAGAAGTGAAGAGGGTAATTCCTGCAGTTAAGACCATAAGAGCACATTTTGACGTACCTATTTCTGTTGATACCTACAAATCAGAACTTGCAAAGATCGCATTAGAAGAAGGTGCCAATATTATCAACGATATAAGTGCTCTACGGATGGATGAGCACATGGCTAGTGTTGTTGCACATTATGGTTGTCCCGTTATATTGATGCATATGAAAGGTACGCCAAAAACCATGCAACAAAGTCCACAATATGACGATGTTATCAATGAGATAATTGACTTTTTCAGGGGGAGGATAGAATTTGCCACAAACAAAGGTATACGGCAAGAGAATATAGTATTAGACCCTGGAATAGGTTTTGGAAAGACGCTGGAACACAATTTGACAATATTGAAGAGAATCGATGAATTCAAATCTTTGAGATTTCCACTACTGGTAGGAGCAAGTAGAAAATCGATGATTGGGATGATCTTGGATCTGCCAGCAGAAGAAAGGTTGAATGGAACACTCGCTATCACAGCATATTGTGCAATGCACGATATCGATATAGTGAGGGTTCACGATGTGAAGGAAAATGTCGAAATAATTCGAATTATCGAAGCCATCAAGAATGTCGGAGACAAGATGGGAAAGCAGGTCTAGTAATCGGTATGGATAAGGAAAGTGTAAGGCTTGACAAATTCTTGTCTAATGCACATGTCGGTACGAGAAGTGAAGTAAAAGAATACATAAAATGCGGGATGGTACAAGTAAATTCAGTGACCATTAGAGACCCAGCATACCATGTGTTGGAAGATGACATCGTCACTTTTGGCGGGGAACAGATTTTAGGGCATAGAAATATATACATACTTCTTCACAAACCTACAGGATACGTATCGACAACGTCTGACAGAGAGCCAAGTGTTTTGAATTTAGTTGATCACCCATACTTGGATGAATTGCATATAGCGGGCAGATTGGACAAAGATGTTGAAGGTTTACTCATTCTAACAAACGATGGGGATTTTACACACAAACTTATATCGCCGAAAAAGCACGTTGAGAAAGAATATCACATCCACACCACAAGACCTATAAAGATAACAGATTCTATGAAAGCACTCGTGCACAACGGGATGATACTCGATAATGTTACAAGAACTATGCCTGGTAAGATAGAACAGCTCTCAGAAAACTTGATATCGATAACGATAGTTGAAGGAAAATACCATCAAATAAAGAAGATGTGTGCCGTTCTAGGTATAGAATGGTCGAAGATAATAAGGGTACGAATAGGAAATTTGAGACTTGGAGAACTGGAATACGGAAAATGGAAAGAAATAACAAGAGAAGAGGCGGTGAAATGCTTGGGTCAAGGTTGTGATAATGACTAATGGAAGTAAACTAGAATACAAAAGCGGAGAGGGTTTCTCTCCACCCCCGAACCTGAACCCTGCTTTAGCATGGAATATCTCGGTCGAGTATAGTATAAAACTAGTGTTTGTAACATCGAAGATGACGATCGGTGCAACTCCTACGTAGATGAGCGTGGATAATATTGGTAAACCAAGGTATAAATATGGATCAATCTCCAAGAATTCGATTTCTTCAAAAGAGCTTAGTGGATAGTATGCTTCCAACATCAAAGAAAGTCCACTTGAGAGCGTTCCTATTCTTGTTCCAACGTAAGGCCTACTCTTACCACTCAGTTCCATACCAGCAAATGCGGAGATCTCAAAACCTACTCTCACCTTCTGTATACTTTTGACAACATGATTCTTAATAACGTTCACTATCATTTAGAACGGTCTAACTACACTTAGTACATGAAGAACTGAAGTAAGAGCAAAAGTTAAGGAAAGTTCAGTAGGGCGATGCTGATGATTAGGAAGGGATTATCTATTGAGACCGGCCATCATAAGAAAAGGAAAATCCCGGCTTATGCCGGGATTTTCCAATGTTGTCTACTTGATTGCACTTATTGAATCTTAACTTCCAATGCAGGTTTTTCTTCTTTTTTCTTTGGCATTTCAAGTATTAGAACACCGTTGTCGTATTTTGCTGAGATATCTTTAACATTTACATACTCTGGTATAACGAAGGCTCTCTCGAATTTTCCAAAGCTTCTCTCAACTATTCTGTAGTTTCTTCCCTTTTCATCCTTTTCTGTCTTCTTCTCTCCAGTAATTCTGAGAACTCCATCTTCTACAGAGACTTTCAATTCATCTTTTTTGACTCCAGGTACTTCTACTTCGAGGACCAACTTGTCGTTTGTTTCGTATGCATCAACTCTTGGGAGGAATTCGTACTCACTTCTTGCAGGTCTCATGAAGTCGTTGAATATCCTGTCAACCTCCTTCTGAAGTTCCATGAA
>DPIB01000023.1 GCA_003522805.1 Fervidobacterium sp.
CAGATATAAAAGAATCGGTCAACGCAAAAGTCATAGCCGCACCGTTTGATATGCCATCTGACAAGCAGATAAAGATAGCTGAGCTGACACTCGACATGTGTAAAAGACTCGTCGAGTATGGAAACCACGTTATCGTATTACTGGATAGTTTAACCCGTTTAGCACGTGTATACAACATAACAGTGCCACCGAGTGGAAAGTTGCTCACTGGTGGTGTTGATCCAGCGGCACTCTACAAACCAAAGCACTTTTTTGGAGCAGCGAGAAATACCAGAGAAGGCGGTAGCCTGACAATTATTGCAACGGCATTGATAGAAACAGGGTCAAAAATGGATGAGGTGATATTCGAGGAATTCAAAGGCACTGGCAACATGGAGCTAGTACTTTCAAGACAGTTGGCTAACAAGAGAATATTTCCTGCGATAAATCTGTCACTATCCGGTACCAGGAAGGAAGAACTCTTGATAAATGCTTCTGATCTGAAAAAGATCTGGATACTTAGAAGAATGCTTAGTTCTATGACTGAAGAAGAAGGGCTTAGGCTCATACTATCCAAAGTAAGAGAAACTCGTAGTAATGAAGAATTCCTCGCACTCGTAGATGCACAGAAAGCTATTCAGTAACGTCTCCCCCCAAGAATGCTTGAAACGAGGCGATAGAGAAGAATGGTGAAGAAGTTTTTTACCTTTCTTTGGATATTGATAACGGTGTTTGGATTTTCTGTTTCACAAAACGGTATAGAGTATTATTCAGCAGCTGAACTGTCGTACAAATCAGGCGACTATAAGACAGCTTTAGATAATTATGAACGAGCAATTGCCGTTGATAAGACACTAGAAGGATATGATCCGCAGATAAAGTTCAAAATGGGAGTCTCAGCCTACATGATTGGAAACTATGACAAAGCTAGGAACTATCTTGCAAGCTATGATAATGAGTTTGTTCAAGAACTGCTTGAGTCGATATCTTCAAGACAAGCTCAAGATGAATGGAAAAGATGGATCAAACAGAGCAATCCTACAACTGCTGAGATAACACAACTAGAGACTTCTACAACAGTCACTGTTGTTCAGCCATCAAATAACAACAATACACTGATTCTGGTGATAATATTTTCTATGACCTTTGTGGTTCTATTATTTGCTGAAGTAAGGATCTACAGAGTGAAAAGAAAGGTTATCGAACTACCATTGAAACCAAGTCAGGAATCTTTGGGACAATCTTCTGAAATAAGTTTAGAAAGTGAAATACCTAGTGAGACAAAACAAGCAGTTAGTGAAGAGGCCTCTTCTGAGTTAGAACTGATACCAAAGGATGCGAAAATCATTGATTTTGAACAACTTATCAACAGTGAAATCGATGTATTTAAAGATATTCTCGAACAGTTCGACATTTTGGAAAAAGAGGAAAAAGCCACTGAAGAATCGCAAACGGAAGAATCTAGCAGAGAAAAACTACTTGAAGAAGTACTCGACGAAAGTAAAGAACTGATTGAAGAAATAAAGGTAATCTCAACCGATTTTGATGAAAAAGAGGAACAGAATATACCTTTAGTTGAGCTAGAAGGTTTAGAAGCTGAACTTGTGGAAAAAGTAAGAAATGTAAGAGAGAAAATCCTAACTAATGTAACTCCCCTATCGGAAGAAAGATCTGTCGAAGAATTTGAGGAGCTCCAGAAAGAATTTGAAGTATTCGATGAAATAGAAAATCTATCGGAAAATGACACAGAACTACTAGTAAAAAAACTAATGCAACTGCCTAGAGGTGAGGATAATTGAAACTATTTGTGCTGTTCATATATGCTTTAGCGTATGCCTTCATAATATTCAGACCACAAATATCTTCAGTTACAACCTTTTTATTTGGGATAGTCGCCATACTGCTCTTGGGTGAATTCAATTTTGCAGAGCTGTCGAAAATTGTCGACTTCAACACTTTATCAATCCTTTTTGGTATGATGCTGACTATCTCCGTATTGAAAGAACACGGTGTTTTCAATGCGATATCTGAGAAAATTGTCAAGTTTAGTAAGGGAAATATGATAAAGGCGATACTTCTTATCGATGTTGCAATATTCTTATTGTCAAGTTTACTCGACAATGTCACAACAATCTTGATATTCATACCGATACTTCTCTATATTGCTGATATTACAAGCGTAGACTACAAACTACTAACTATAAACGCCATTTTCTTTTCAAATCTTGGTGGAATGACAACTGCTATTGGTGATCCCCCCAATATCGTTATATATGCAGTGTCAAAACTTAGTTTCTTATCTTTCATAGTAAATTTGATGCCCATTGGCATTTTAGTGCTTCTCATACAGATATTCATGACAAAGAAAAATTTGAAAGAGATCAGTTATAATACTGAAATCGCAGAGAACAGCACAATAAAAAGCAACCTGTGGGCTCTGTATTTCGCAGCGTTTATGCTGGTAGTTGTGTTAATGGCTCTACATGAACAAATAGGTCTCGAATTAGGACTGATAGCAATTGTGGGAGCAACATTGATGCTCTTTGCCGAAGGCACAGATTTTCAAACGAGGATTTCCGATGTTGACTGGGATACCCTTTTCTTGATTGTTGGATTATATATGCTAAATACAGTACTTGAGAAGATACAGCTTTTTGCACCACTTATCAATCTGTTTAGTTCCGTCAAAACCTCGATTTTTCTTCCTATAATCGTTCTTTGGTCTTCAATGTTACTAACCGGATTTCTAAGTGCACTGCCAGTTACGCTAATGTATATAACCATAATTCGCCAACTTGTTTCTTTAGGTGCTCCAACTGATCTTTATTGGGCTCTTGCTCTTGGAGTAGGACTAGGCGGAAACTTGACACCTATTGCATCTATGTGCAATATAATTGGTAGCAATATACTTAAAAAGTACAAGAAAAGAACATTATCATTTTCTGAGTTCTCACTTTCTATGTTGAAACCGGTTATGCTAGGTGGTATAATTTCGACCATATTTCTTGTCGTGAAGTACTTACTATGATGCCAAACTAATTACAAGGATAGAAAACCTAGAAATATTTTATGAACTTTTCGAGGTGATGTCGTGAAGATTTTTGTCTTAGCTGTTTTTGCTTTTGTAATGTATTTCATTATAACTGGAAGACTGAACAGAACAATTGCAGCCATGGCAGGTGGCTTACTTCTCCTCATTGCAAATGTCTTTTCGAGTCCATATGAAGGTCTCCGACAGACTGTAGATGTAAATACATTGCTTTTTTTAATTGGGATGATGATTTTTGTTAGAGTCATGGAGAAGTCCGGAATCTTCCAATACATTGCAATTAGAACTGTAAAAGTTGCTGGTACAAAACCGGTTAGCCTACTTTTTACACTTACTTTTATTGTTGTTTTGGTTTCCTCTTTCATGGATAACGTTACAACTGTACTCATATTCATCCCCATTACTATTGCTATAACTGACATACTTCAGATCAATCCTACTCCGTTCATAGTATCAGAAATATTCGCCTCGAACATCGGTGGTACTATGACACCAATTGGTGATCCGCCGAACATATTAATCACCTCTGCAGCAAAGATACCATTTTTGGAATTCACACTGTACATGGTTCCTATCAATCTTATAATATTATTCTTCGTGGACCTTGCAATCATCTTGATATCCGGGAAAGATCTCAGAAAAGAAATCCCAGAGGAATTCATAGAGAATTTTGATGAGAGCAAGGCTATTGATGATAAATTGAGATTTGTAACTTCAATTATCTTCATGATAGTTGTCCTAGTTTTGTTCCTTTTACAAAAACAGCTTAATTTGGAAAGTTCAATAATAGGCTTAATGGCAGGTTTTTTCAGCTTGCTAATTTTTGAAAGAAAGGAAATAGAGCTATTTCTTTCGAAGGTTGAATGGGAGGTAATATTCTTCTTTCTAGGCATCTTCATAATAACTGGAGCTATGGAACAGGTCGGTATAATGAGTGACATTGCGAAGTTCCTAATTGACATATCAAAAGGCTCGAGAATTATGTTTTCTAGTATGCTTGTTTGGATTTCTGGTATATTGTCTGGGTTTATAGGGAACATACCGTTTGCAGCTACAATGATTCCTGCTATAAAGCAACTGCCTCAGATAAATCCTGCAGTGTTTTCAAATATACAACCATTTTGGTATGCCCTTTCATTGGGAGTCTGTTTGGGCGGAAATTTAACACCTGTAGGCGCATTAGCAAATGTTGTTGGGCTATCGCTACTGAAGAAACACAAAGGAACAGAAATATCATTTAAAGAATTCATAAAATACGGTTTTGTTGCTGTGGCAATTAGCTTAGTACTATCGAATATTTATATGCTGCTACTTCTCGAGATCATGAAATGATTAAGCATGAAATGATTAAGATAGATAAACAGATAGTATAGATGCAAGATTAGAAGGTTGACTTCCTATGTTCGACATCGATAAGCTAGATTTGGAGTTACTGTTTCCGAAAGATGTACATTCAGCAATAGAAATACAGAGGGAACTATCTGGAATCGTCAAAATACATCCGCTCCAGACTGAGAGGATAGAATATATCTCAGGAGTAGACGTAAGTTACTCTGGCAACTTTGCCTTAAGTGTCATTGTAACTTTGGATACTACAATGAACATAGTAGAAATAGTGAGCGAGAGAGTTAAAGTGGAATTCCCATACATTTCTGGGCTTTTGGCATTTCGAGAAGCTCCAGCGATAATAAAATGTCTCGAAAAAGTTTTAGTTAAACCTGATATCATTATATTTGATGGTCAAGGAATAGCCCATCCACGGGGATTGGGAATTGCAAGTCATGTTGGTGTTCTCCTTGATATTCCTACAATTGGCGTTGCTAAGAGTAGACTTTATGGGACATGTAAAAAGCCGAAGCAAGTCGGAGAATCGGAACCTATTCTTGATGAAAAGGGAAACTTGATTGGTTACTCTTATCTTTCCAAGAAAAGCACTAACCCCCTCTATATTTCCCCTGGTCATCTATGTGATCCTGCCAGTGCCCTTTCACTTGTTAAACAACTCATAAATGGTTACAAACTACCTGAGCCTACCAGATTGGCACATCTGTATACTCAGAAGTTAAAAGCTGAACTTGATTAAAGTACTCTATTATACATTACACTGAATGGGCAGATTGACTTTCCCTTATAATTGGTCCTTTAGACATCACGAAGAAATTCTAAGGATTTTTTAAGGAAAGTTCAATATATTTTCTATTGCAAAACGACTACAAAAGGAGGTGGAAGGTTATGAAGAAGGTATTTACTATTACTCTTCTCCTGTTGGTTGTTGTCAGCTCATTTGCTCTGAAAACTGTGCAACAACCTATTCTCTCTTATCTTTCACCCTTCGTAGTTGAGAAAACAAGCTATGAGGCTAATGGTATAGTAGAGAAGGTAGTGCTCGGAGTTTATGGGCGAGGTTATGCTGTCATTTCATACGATGATAATGAAGTACAAGTACCATTAATTTGGAGTCGCTATCCAGATGTCAAAGCAGGAACAGAAGTTTACTTCAAAGGTATTAAAGCAACAGCTCTTGTGCCAATATCACTTGAGACGAACGGTTATAAGATCATTCTAAGGCCAATTGGGAACGTGGAAAACTCAGGAGTTCATGTGCTGGAAACAAAAGTCAAGAGTATCGAAATTTCTCGGAATGCTATAACAGTTGTTCTAACTGATTCACAAGGAAAAGAGTACAAAATTCCGGGTGCGCTTATGCCAATATGGAAGACTCTTAAGGTTGGTGACGACGTTAAGATAAATGTGATAAAGACAAACGTCAATACGGTTCAAAGTATCACAATCGATGGAAAGACGTACAGCCTGGGCAATGCAATGAAAAAAGAAGAATCTGGTAAGGACGTATATAGGAGAAAAGAATAGTTATTTCCAAGCCAATGTTTGAGGAAAAAGTGCCGGGAAATCCGGCACTTTTCAATTCATTCTATCAGTGATATAAAACTCAATAAATGACCTTCCAGTGTTCCTCAGTCATCTTTCCTTTTACCGAGTTCCTTGTCCAACATGTACATGCCAGCTGCAGAATCTCCCAATTTTTGTAGCCTTTTCACAATCACATCTACCTGTAGCTCTTCTTCAACTTGTTCTTTTACAAACCACTGTAGGAATTCCTCAGTTGCATAATCCTTCTCTTGCTTTGCTATTTCTAGTATCGAGTATATGTTATTTGTCACAAATTTCTCGTGCTCGTATGCATTTTCGAAAACCTCCAGTGGAGACTCCCATTCACACCTGGGTTTCTCAAATCCAGGCAGTTCTACTTTTCCGCCACGGTCATAGATAAAGTTGTATATCCTCATTGCATGTCCAAGTTCTTCCTTTGCTTGAACCTTCATCCATGTCGCAAATCCAGGTAAATCTACTGAATCGAAGTAACTCGCCATTGATAGATATAAATATGACGAAAATATCTCTCTTCCCACCTGATCGTTCAGTTCCTTAAGCACTTTTTCCGACACCATAACTACTCACCTCCAATTTCAGTTGTAGACATATCAAAACTCATAACAATTGTTGTATTTCTTCATAAGGTGGTTCATTACTGGGATTATCCGTCACCCACGAATAGATGACCTTCATCTTCTCAATGACAAATACCGCACGTTTTGCAACAGTATAATTTGGGATTCCAACAAAGTTCTCATGGACCCCACCATATTCTCTTGACACAACTCCACCTATGTCTGAAAGTAGTCTAAAGGCAAGCCTATTCTTTTCTGCAAAGGCTTTGTTTGCAAAAGGTGTGTCAACACTAATACCAACAACCGTTGCGTTCATATTGTTAAACTTAGCAAGCATATCCCTGAAAGTGCATAGTTCCTTTTCGCATACACTTGTAAATGCACCAGGGTAAAAGACCAAAACAACTTTTCCATGAAGTTCTGACAAACGAACCTTTTTTAACTCATGATCAAACAACTCAAAATCTACAGCATCCACCATATTCTTCATTGTCCTTTGTTCACCTCCACTAATTGTTCAAAAATAACTGATAAGAATATTAATATGTAGTAACATATGCATTAATAAGTGTTTTTTTCTAACTACATTATATCATGTACAATTTTATATGTCAAATATATTTGTATCAACTTTCTAAAGTTACTACAGTTTCACCTTCGACGAACGACGAAATTGAAAAGAATTATACCGTATATTGCCATTTCTTCCTAAAGAAGTAAATACTGCCATTTTTAGATAATTAATTTAAATTAACAATGTGATAATGCATCTGGTAGAATGATTCTTATTATTTCTTGGTATAATTTAGAATTTACAATTGAAACTTTCTAGAAATCTGTGATATAATATGTACGTGTCCAAGGTATAAACTCTATTACTTTGTGGAACAAAGTATTCTTGAGCTATTAAACATGCTTGAAGAACAAAGTATTTTAGGACATTTCAATGACAAATCATGGGGGGTGGTGCCCCTTCTTAGTAACCTATAATATTATCACAGAGTTATCACAGAGTTATCACACAGTTTCATGCACTTAGATTAACAGTATCACATCCTGTGAAGGGGGGATTTACAGTGAAGAAGTTGCTAGTATTTTTAAGTATTCTCGTGACGGTTTTTGCTCTTGCAGCATTTGATCCAACTACTTACGTTGAAGCAACGATAGGTGAACCAGACACACTAGATCCACACCTTGCTTACGATACAGCAAGCGGTGAAGTATTGTTCAACGTACTTGAGAACCTCATTGCTTACAAGGGTAGTAGTGTGAGTGAATTTGTACCACAACTTGCTACACAAGTTCCAACGGTTCAGAACGGACTTATCAAAGACGGCGGCAAGACGTACATATTTCCGATCAGAAAAGGTGTGAAGTTCCACAACGGTAACGCATTTACACCTGAAGATGTAAAGTACTCATTCGAAAGAGGGTTACTATACGACCCAGTTGGTGGACCAATGTGGATGCTTCATTATGCGATCTTTGGTGTACACTCCCTGGATGAACTTATCGAAGAGTATGCAAAAGTTCCAGTCGATCAGATATTCGATAAGAATGGTGAACCCAAGGCACAGTACAAGCAAAAGATGATCGATTTTTACAAGGATGTTATTGACTCAGCAATTCAAGTACAAGGTGACAACGTTGTAATCAAACTGAGAAGACCATACGGTCCATTCCTCAACATAATTGCACACAACGCAAGCTGGTCATCGATAATCGACAAAGAAACATCTATAAAACTTGGACTTTGGGATGGCAAGGCAGACACATGGTGGAAGTACAGAGATCTCCAAAAGGAAAAGTCACCATACTATGCATATGCTATGGGAACAGGCCCATACAAGTTCGTAGAATGGGATAGGAAGCAACAGAAAGTAACACTTGTAGCGAACGATGACTATTGGGCTGGAGCACCAAAGATTAAAAAGGCAATCATTTGGGGGATCGACGAATGGTCCACAAGAAAGGCAATGCTTGAAAAAGGAGATGCTGATTCTATAGCAGTTGTTCTTGAATACCTCGATCAACTAAGAGGAAACAAAGATATCGAGATAATTGAGAACATACCACAACTTTCTGTAACGATCGTCGCATTTAGCTGGTCAGTTAACCCATCAAGTAAGTACATTGGCAGTGGTAAACTTGATGGAAACGGTATTCCAACTGATTTCTTCAGCGATGTCAACGCAAGAAAGGCAATAGCATATGCGATCAATTATGATGCACTTATAAGAGACGTGCTCAAAGGATACGGTAAGAGGATACCAGCAGCATTGCCAGATGGTCTGCTTGGATTTGATCCGACTCTACCACTTTACAAGTTCAATCTTAAAGCTGTACAAGATAGTTTAAAGAAGGCATGGAATGGTCAAGCATGGTCAAAAGGCTTCAAATTCAGTGTAGCTTATAACCAGGGAAATATGGCAAGACAGAGAATAGCAGAAATGATCAAGATGTATCTCGAAATGGCAGCACCTGGTAAAGCAAAGATCGATGTTCAACCACTACAATGGCCAACATTCCTTGATGCAACAAACCGTGGCGAACTGCCGATATTCATACTTGGTTGGCTTGCAGACTTCCCAGACCCAGATAACTTCATATTCACGTACTACCATAGCAAGGGTGACTACTCTTCAAGACAGGGAGAAAACTTCCAGAAGTTCGTCAGCACACCAAGAAAAGAACTTGGAAACAAGAGCTTGGATGATCTCATAGAGCAAGCAGCAGCAGAGACAGATCCAGCGGTTCGCGGCAAATTGTACATTCAGATCCAAAAATTCGCAGTTGACAATTGTATTAACGTTCCTGCTTACCAACCAGTCGGTGTACGTGTACAAAGAAAGTGGGTCAAAGGTTGGTTTGACAACCCAATGAGATCAGGTATGGACTTCTATTCTGTCTACAAAGAACAATAATTAGAATCTACAATAGGCAACAAAAACCCGCTGGGAAATCCCGGCGGGTTTTATATTGATTCTGTTTTATTGGCTTGCATCAGCTGAAATTACTTGCTCGCTTGCCTTGATACGTTCCCTTTTCTTCAAGCCTTTTTTCTATTGCGTTTATAACCTCCGTCTTCGTTTTACCCCAATTTCCAAAGAGTGTACCTTTTGATGGTGGATCAGCAACAAGCCTGTGAATCACTATATTTGGTGATATATGTTCTAAGAAAGTAACAGTTCTTTCTATATAATCATCGAATGAACAAACTTCTAACTTTCCTTGCTTGTACATCTCGCCAAAAATTGTCCCGTCGACTATATATAGTGAGTGTATCTTTACACCATCAACTTTGAGGGCGGATAGAATCTTTGCACTTTCAATCACATCGAGTGTATTATCACCAGGAAGATTCAATATAACGTGTGAGACAACTTCGAAGCCAAAATTCTTTGACAAATTTACTGCATAAATGTATTCAGCAAGTGTGTGACCCCTATTCACCTTTACGAGCGTGTGATAATTGGCTGTCTGAAGGCCGATGTCAAGAGATATTGCTATGTTGTATGCTCCTTGTATATCCTTGAGCAAATTCAGCACATCTTTATTTATACAGTCTGGCCTCGTTGCGATATCTAACTGTACTATATCATCATCTATTGCTTGTACATAAACATCTTTCAACACATCTATTGGTCCAAACGTATTTGTATAGTTTTGAAAGTATGCGATGAACTTGTTAATACCCTTTTTTCTGTACTTTTCTTTCATCAGTTCAATTTGCTCTTTAATCGGCCTACCTGAAAACGTTGCAAATCCGCTACCTGTCTCGTCGCAAAATAAACATCCTGGCCTTCCCATTGTCCGATTGGGAC
>DPIB01000166.1 GCA_003522805.1 Fervidobacterium sp.
AGGTGGTGGGATGGTTTAATTCGTTCAAAAAGATAGTTATTGACAGCTATATACAGCAAATGTATAATAATATCAATATACGTAAAGTATGATTTATTCTTTATCGAAAAGAGGTATCTAAACATGAGAGTTTTTTTCATAGGTGGGGGAAACATAGCTAGGATAGTTGCTGATGAACTTGGAGGACTTGTAACTAGAAGTTGGTACTATGATATCAAAGAAACAGGTTTTTCTGGTGAATACATAGGTAACACGTTTTATATTCCTAAAGAGGCTGATTTTGTTGTTGAGTGCGCATCGGTAGGTGCAGTTAAGGAATATGGTGAACAAGTCATTAAATCAGGGAAAGATTTTTACATCATTAGTTCCGGTGCATTTGCTGACACATCATTTTTCGAAAACTTTCTGGACTTGCTCAAGGATTCTCAATCTAGTGTTTTTGTTCCATCAGGTGCTATTGGTGGAATAGACATAATAAATGCAGTAAAACCTTTTGTTGATTATGTAGAACTTAATACAAGAAAACCGGCAAAAGCTTTCAATATGGAGGGATTAGTTAAAACAGAGGTAGTTTTCAGTGGAAATGCAAAAGAAGCTATATCTAAGTTCCCTCAAAATGCAAATGTTTCCGTTACGCTTTCTTTAGCTGTCGGTAGTTTTGATAAAGTTAAGGTGAATTTCCTGGCAGACCCAAGTATCGATGAGAATATACATGAGGTTAACATCTATTCCTCTGTTGGAAATTACAGTGTAATTCACAAGAACAAACCATCACCAAATCCAAAAACAAGCTATTTGGCTCCTCTATCCTTGGTAAGTGCAATTAAAAAAAGGACTTCAAAATTTCAGATCGGTTGAATGATTTCTGTTAATCATTACGTCAACTACATCAGAAATGTATGAAAGGGGTGAAGTGATAGTGTCAACATTTCCAAAGCCAGAAGATGTTAGAAGAATTGCTGATGAAAAAGGTTATATAATCATGGCACATAATTATCAGATAGAAGAACTACAACAAATAGCTGATTTTGTTGGGGATTCGTTGCAACTCGCAAGGCAGGCAATAAAGGTGAAAACAGATAAGATCCTGTTTTTGGGTGTCGATTTTATGGCAGATATGATAAAGGCACTTAACATGGATAAAAAAGTGATAGTGCCTGTCAAAGGTTCTACTTGCCCAATGGCAAATTGTTTACGTCGAGAAGATGTATTAAGGTTCAAGGATATGTATAATGCCCCAGTTGTTGCGTATGTCAATAGTTCAGCTGAGGTGAAAGCAGTAGCAGATATAATTTGCACTTCTGCAAATGCAGTAGATGTTGTTAGTGCTTTGGATACAGATGTTGTTTTGTTTTGTCCAGATAAAAACCTTGCATCTTATGTTGCGGAAGTTACAGGGAAAAAGGTAATTCCTATTCCAGGTGATTCAGGATACTGTTATGTGCACAATTATGTAACTGATGAGGAGATACTTGAATTACTTAACAAATATCGTCAGGCTGAAGTTATGGCACATCCTGAGGTTCCATCGAGCATCAGAAAATATGCCAATTTTGTAGGGAGTACATCACAGATGGAAAAATATCCATCTACATCAAATGCAAAAGAATTCATTGTTGTTACCGAAAAGGGAATGATTGCAAAGTTAAAAAAACTGTACCCAGATAGAACCTTTATACCTGTGCATTCAATGAATTGTTATAATATGAAAAAGAATAATCTAAAGAATACTCTTTCAGCATTAATCGAAGAAAAGTATGAAGTCGAACTTCCAGAAGAATTATCGGGTGATATCAAAAGAGTTGTGGAAAGAATGCTTGAAATTACGGAAAAACCCGTGCAACACTAAGCATAATCAATATATGATCTATATAAGGACTATGTGAGAAAGGTGTGAGAAAGATGTTTGAGAAACTGGTAAATGAAATAGTTGATTTAATTAGGCATGATGAATTATTAATCGATTTTGCCTCATATCCGCTTCGGGGTAAGGACGTGCATGCAATTATTCTTTTGAAAAGTGATGAAGCTGTTCTTTCTGGTGTCGAAATTGTTGAAAATGTACTTGAAACATTTTCCGTAAAGTCAGAATTCTACAATTCAGACGGTGAAAAGGCTTATAAAGGTACTATTGCTGAACTGTGGGGAGATGCGTATAACGTATTGATATGTGAAAGAACTATACTAAATGTGCTTTCTTTCATGAGTTCAGTTGCGACTAAAACACATAGGTTACTTCAAAAAGTAGATGGCAAAGTAAAGATTGCAGCAACTAGGAAGACCATCCCATTTGCTGGTGAACTTCAAAAGATTGCAATTATACATGGTGGTGGTGATACTCATAGGCTGAATCTATCAGATTGTGCCATGATAAAGGATAATCATATAAAAATCTATGGTTCCGTCTCTGAAGCTATTAGGCAAGTGAGAAAGAATATGAGTTTTACCAAGAAAATAGAATGTGAGGCAGAAACAGAGGAAATGGTGATGGAAGCGTGTGAGGTAGGTGCAGATATAGTGATGCTAGATAATTTTGCTCCTGATGAAGCTTTCAAAACTGCAAAAAGGATCAAAGAGATGTACCCAAATGTAGTGATAGAAGTATCAGGTGGAGTTGATCCTGACAAAGTGGATGAGTATAATTGTGACTGGATTGATGTTATCTCACTTGGTAAATTGACTTCAGAGGTTAGATATACCGATTTCAGCTTAGAAATAGAATAAAACGTTGACAATTGATTTGTTCTATCCTTATTCAAGATTTTTATAGGTGTTTTATTCATTGCTTGTTATAGTATAATAAGGTAAAATCGAATTTGAAAAGTCAATATTGTAACCGAAGGGGAGCTCTATATTGCGGGGCTGAGAGGAGGAAGCTAATTCCTCGACCCTACGAACCTGATCCGGATAATACCGGCGGAGGGATTCGGAATTATGGATGATGAAGAAACAATAGGCAATAAATCAATAAAAGTAGAAGCCCCTCCGAATGTTGGAGGGGCTTTTGCTTTAAACGATTGGCGAAGGGGGAAAACAAGAAAATGGACAAGAAGGATACAAAGATTTCTCAGATCATTACTAAGCATTTCTTTAAGAAATTTGAAGACCACCTAGTTGTCGACGTAGCAATATCAGGGTGTGGACCTAGCGCACTTGCCTTAGCTACAGAACTTGCCAAAAATGGTAGAAAAGTGGCAATTTTTGAGGCAAAAAACGAACCTGGTGGAGGAATTTGGGGTGGGGGTATGATGTTCAATGAAATTGTCTTGGAAGGTGAACTTGAGTGGTATTTGGAAGAATACAAGGTCAGCTACAAAAAGGATGGAGAATTTCTTATTTGTGATGCCGTTCATTTTGCTTCGGCTATGCTTTATAATGCTACTAAACACGGTGCCACAATTTTTAACAATATGTATGTTGAAGATTTGCTCATGTATGACAATCGAGTTGAAGGGATTGTCGTAAATTGGACACCTACAATGAAGGAAAGGCTCCACGTTGATCCTATTACAGTAGTCGCAAAATATACAATAGACGGTACAGGTCATCCTGCCAATCTTGTAAAATTACTCGCAAAGAGAGGAATATTGAATAATTCTCAAAGTTTAAGAGAAGATGCAAAAAGTTGCAAAGTAGTCGAATTTGAATTTCCAATGGATGCCGAAAACGGTGAAAAGTTTGTTGTCGAAAATACTGGGGAAATCTACCCAGGGCTTTATGTAATTGGTATGGCCGCAGTAAGTGCTAATGGAGGACCAAGGATGGGACCAATATTTGGTGGCATGGTGATGTCTGGATTAAAAGCTGCTGAGACTATAGAGTCAGAATTGAAAAAGAAGGTAGTGAGAATATGAAAGGCCAAAGAGAAAGGGAAAATGAGAGTTACTCATCGAATTCAATGACGCAGGCTGAAATGGCTAAGAATAGGCTGTTGTCAAAAGAAATGGAATTTTGCATAAAAAATGAAGATGTCTCAAAAGAATTTGTATTTGAAGCATTGTCAACAGGTAAAGCTGTTATTCCGAAGAACAAAAAACATAACGTAACAAAGCCCATAATAATAGGTGAAGGTTTTTCCATAAAGGTTAATGCAAATATTGGAACTTCTGTTGGATACTCTACATTCGATGAAGAGATCGAAAAAATGAATGTTGCGTTGAAAGCACAAACAGATACTGTGATGGTCCTCTCTACTTGGGGAGATTTAAAGGATATGAGAAGACATATAGTAGAG
>DPIB01000103.1 GCA_003522805.1 Fervidobacterium sp.
CCTGAACTCCAATATCAATGCTCTCGAGCATTCTTTTGTCCTCATACAAATATGGGATAAAAACAACCTTTCCATCAAAGGTCACAAGAGGCATTAACCTTCTAAGGAATGTTGGCACTTTTCGGTTATTAAATAATACCTTAACCTTTTTACCGTTTGACAATCGATCACCTTCAATCCAATTTCTTATTTCAAGGTCTCTCTCAATTCGCGAACTCATTATACCATGAAAATCGAGTTTTATAAAGTACCTATTGAACTCGTATTCTTGACTGGTACCTTCCAAATTCTTCTGGTTTAAGTCTATCCTTATACATTTTTGGGGATAGTCATTTATTCTCCCCATCATCGCCCACCCAAGGGAAACCTCTATTCCAAGACCGTTCCAAAACGAAACTTTGAAAGATTCTGATTTACACTTCTCAAATCTCTCAAGCTTCTCTTTATCTAAAGGCTTTCTAAAGAACTCTAGTGCCATACGCCTAACCTGTTCCGTCTGAAGATATTTGTTGTCAACTAATCTGAATATAAGTCTATCATCAAAATATACTACATTCTCATTACTTTTCAAGATATTACTTAGGTAATCATCCAGTTTCCATATACTCTCTGATAAGTTCAAAACAGCTTTCTCTACACTTGGATTGATTTTTTTAAGCAATGGAACTATTTCATGTCTGATGAAGTTCCTTTGATATTTTACATCAAAATTTGATTTATCAATAGCATACCCTAGGTTTCTGCTTTCAGCATACTTTTCTATTTCTTCTCGTGTAAAGAAAAGAAGGGGCCTAAAATACTGGTTTGATATTGGTTTGATACCAGCTAATCCGAATGGTCCAGTTCCCTTTGAAAGTCTCAATAAGACAGTTTCAAGCAAGTCATTAGCATTATGCGCCGTTGAGATGTAATCGTACTGATTTTCTTGTGCTATTTTATTCAGAAAAGCATATCTTAAAACCCTTGCCGATTCTTCCACAGAATACTTGTTTTCTTGTGCAAATCCCATTACATCCCCAGATTCGGTATAAAACGGAATATCTCGCAATCTGCAAATCTCTCTTACAAACTGAACTTCTTCGTCAGCCTCTTTTCGCAGCCTGTGGTTAAATGTGGCAACCCCAATATATATGACACTCTCCAAGTCCGAGCTCGATTTCAGGTTGGTGAGTCTATCAAAAAGATCAAGCATTACTATCGAATCAACGCCACCCGAGACTGCGAGTAATATTTTCAATATTTTCCTAGTAGGCACTGTTGAAGCATACTCTTGCACTATGTATTTCTCTACAATGTTTGTAAATCGCTCAAATAAATCGATATCCTCCTTCAAAATCATCACATCCCGCTGATTTCAAATCTTCCAGATTTCGGGTCAAAGTAGAAGAACTTATCAGGCATGTCTGTGAGTCTGAATTTAAAATATATCTTATCCAGTGACTCAAGGAAACTAGCATCTGTTTTATAAGAAAACTCAGCACCGAGTGAAAACATCCAGCAGTGTAACGACTTATCCAAGGATAGTGCAAGATTTGTAAAGAGCTGTTTTTCAGGATCATAAGTTATAGATAAATTGGTATTTGGATCGATATTTTTTAATTCAGTACTAAATGAATATCTCTTATTACCGTCGGTATTATATGAGAGAGAATACTTTTCATTCTTTCTTTCCAGCGTGTATACTAATCTCCAGTTTGGGATCGCATCTTTTGTACTCTTCGTGAAATTAGCAGTTATTGTGTTTTTGTAATCGAAAGTATAGAAATAACCTGACGCAATGAGATTCTTGATAAAGTCTTTGGATTGGTAAACAGAGGCTGTAAAATTCGAATACTTAATATTGTGGACAAACAAATCAGTCTCTGTGCCGGGTTTTATCGTGAAATTAAGTGTGTAAGAGAGCTGGATGGGTTTCAAGTTCAAGGCAAAGGCTATGGATTCATTGCCCAGTTTGTTCTGGATATTGTCATAAGTTGTTGAAAGTGAACCGGTAAAATTCAGAATCCCAACATCATTTGTGAACTTCAAAGTATATGTGTCCGGTGTCTGCTGATTCTTCAGCAAATCCCATCCTCGTTTCGTTGCAATAGATAGAGCGCCAGTGCTAACTCCAGCATTGAGTGTAATCAAATTAGAATTCGTGCTAATAGGTTCATCTACAAACGGATAAACTTGGTCCCAGTTTATGGATATGCTGAACGGTCCTACGGTGTACTTTCCCTCCAACTTGTATGTGTCGGTCATGCTTATGGATTCCTTACGCACTTCATTTGCTATATTCAGGACATCCCTTACGTTAAACAAATACTGAAAGTTCAAACCAAATGGACCAGATGAAAATTTCCATGGTACTTGGTAGGTATAAGTCATTACTTGATTCTGACTATTTTCATACCTGCTTCCCTGAATATTTAGTTTGTAGTTCAACGCGTTATTTGTTAGCGAAGTATTGTAGTTTGCTTGGTAATAATTTGTCCAACTTCTTTCTAGCTTGGTCAGATATCCATCTGTCTGGGTACGCATGATGATATCTACTGAATTCATCGAAAACGTATTGTCTGGAAACAAAACGAATGAGAGATTCCTAAGCCCTCCGTTTAGATATAGAATACTGTCTGTTAAGGCTCCATCATACATAAAATATGGTCTTAGATATAGAATACTGTCTGGTGATTGATAGTTCAGTCCAATTTTATGTGAAAAGTTGTTGTCATTACTGTAGTTAGATTCAAGATAGATCAAGCCATTATACTTGAAGTACAGATTGTTTCTGGAATAATTATATCTATAAGTGAAAGGTAGTATCGAAAATTCAAAAGTGCTGTTTTTTTCCGAGTAGGAGATTTTGTTCTTGTTCTTATCTTTTGCATCCACACTTATCCCATCTGTCGATAGAGCTAAGGTAAGATCCCAATTATTTACGGAGAATGAAAAGGTTTGCGAAACACTTAGAGTACTACCGAATACGACGGAAAATGTGTATGGTGCGGTACCTTCAAGACCAGTAATAAACAAAGGATAGGGGAACAGAGGCACGTTAGAGACTGTCAGAAATGCATTCTCAGATATGATGTACTTGTTTTCTATAACATATATTTTCGAGGATAGTACGGTATAATGGGGTTCTTCCAAATTGCATGTTGTTATGTAGGAATCTGAAAATTCCGCATTCTCGCTCCTTGAATCATATTCTATATTTGCTCCGTAAACATATATCGGCACCTTTTTGTTTTGATAGCTGTAATCATATGTTGTCTTAGCATTTAGTACTAGGCTCCTTTCAGACTCAAACTCATAGGAGAGGTATTTTGAGATGAACTTCTGGTCGTCGAATCTGAAAACTACATTACCATCAGCTTCTAGGGTCTTGACTTTTCCGTCATGAAGTGTTGCAGTTGCCGTATCACACTCAACTTGATATTTGTCCCAAAGGATTTGTATTCCATCTTTTAGGACAATATGATCGTCGTAGAAAATAGCGGTTAGGGAACTCATCTTTACTTCCGAAGCTTGAAGTGACGTCCCAACTAGCAGGAAACCAAGAACAACAATTATCAAAAGTTTACTCAACAATTCCCTGATCTTGTAAGCTATTGGTGTGTCGATCATTATGTACAAGATAATTCCAACTATTGCAAACACTATATTTGGTAACCAAGTGGCAAGCAAAGGATCCATAAGACCTTCCTTTCCCATCCCAGATAGCCAGGCTCCCGAACCTTGGTAAAGTACAATTATTAGAAATGTAATTATCACACTCCAAGATCTACTTGTAAATCCAAATAGTAGGGAAACTGGAATTCCTATTAGTACAATCACTAACGACCCGAGTGCATTTGCATAGCGTTGGTTTAGCTCAACCACCAAGCTTGCTGTATTTACACCGAGTTTCTCATAAGTCTTCAGTTGCGTTCTAAGTTCCTGAGATGTCTTATCTCGTATAGTCCTTGAAGATCTAAGCATATCCTCTATCTCGCCTGCAACATCAAGTTTCATTTCTTTGAACTGCATCTCGATTGACATAAAACCTGTTTCAAGCTCCATTATGTACATGTTTCCATCTAACAAATACCAACCATCTGGTCGCTTGATAACCTTTTTTGAAGCCAAAATCTGTTCATTTCCCTCTTCATTTCTAAACAAGACAACATCATATAGTTCACCTTTTTCTTCATCATATTCTTTAACGTAGAAGTATAAATCTCTTTCCAATTCCACCAACATATTCGTTTTTATCACACTTTCTGGTGACTGAAGAATATACTGGTTCAGAATTTGAGAAGATTTGTAATTCGCTTTGGGAACAATATAGTCGGCAAGTGATAAAGAAAAAAACGAAAGAACTATCGATAATATAAGAAATGGTGTGACTAGTTTTTTAGAAGACACACCATGTACCAATAAAGCTGTTATTTCTCTATTTGAGTAAAGATCGCTTATGACCCAAAAAATAGCAAAGAGTACTCCAACTGGGATTCCAAGAACAACGAAATATGGAATGTTATACATGATGAAGACTAACAATTTTGAAAATCCCACTCGATTTCTGATGATGTAGTCTGATATTTGATATAACCATTCAACACTCACAAAGACTATGAACCCTGCCAACCCCATGAAGAACGGCTTTAATGAGAGTTTAAGTACGTATTTTGTCAGTGTCTTCAAGAATGCCACCTCAATATTCTATTTGAGTTATTCCAATTCATTGCTGACTTTTGAACAATTCCAAGGAGAATTCGTGAAGCTCATCCTCATAGCACTTATAGTGCCTTGCTGTGAGTATATAGTAAGTTGTCTCTATTATCTGGACGGCAAAATCTGATATTTCTTCTATAGCTCTGGAGATATCCAGCAACATCGAACCCCTGTTTATCAATCTTGGGTTATCTTGTACAATACGGATTATTTCACCTTTGAAACCACCGTATGCTTCATCTATTTTCGCGTCCTGCATGCAGACTCCAACAGCGCCCTCAATATTTTGGTCCACATATATTCTCAAGGACTTTCGCAACATCTTCTGAGAAAAGGCAAACATCTCAGGTAACATAATACTCTGGTTGATCTCAGGTTCTTTGACTAGACAAATGATGTTCTCTGCGATGTCTTTCAGTCTGTCTGTTATGTCAAGAAGTATCTTTGAGACTATGACAGACCCTGACGTAAATCTAAGATAATATGAATTTGGTGCAAATGTTCCAAGCAACACTTGAGAGAAATTCAAAATTTCTAAATAAGAATCATAGATATCCCAGTAATCATGCTTAATTTGCTTAGCTAAATCAGAATTCCTCTCTTTAAAAGATTCTGCGGTTATCCTCAGAAGGTCTTCAACGTACCAACCTTGCTTTGTAACCATTTTTTTCAGTTCTTCTGATTTATCCTTTATCATCCATTTCATCTTCAATCGGCGAGGAGACTCCAACTTCTG
>DPIB01000221.1 GCA_003522805.1 Fervidobacterium sp.
TCTACTTGGATATACTATTCACCTGAACGTATCTTATTCGATGCTGGTGAAGGAACCGCTACAATGCTGAGTAACAAAATCTATGCAGCAAGGTACATTTTTTTGACCCACGGACATGTAGATCACATAGCAGGATTATGGTCGATAATAAATACAAGAAACAATGCGATGGGTGATAGAGAAAAGCCACTAACTGTTTATTATCCAGAAGGTAACAGAGGAATAGAAATGTATGCCGATTTCTTGAAGAAGGCAAATAGCGAGCTTAAGTTCAAACTAGAGTTCATTGGAATCAAGAGTACGGAGAAAGTACCTCTAAGAGATTCTGGCTCTTTTACTAGATACATTCAACCGTTTCCCGTATCTCACACGTACAGCGAGATATCTTGTGGCTACCATGTGATAGATGTGAGGAGAAAGTTGAAAGATGAGTATAGACATTTACCTGGTGAGGAAATAGCCCAGCTCGTAAAAGAGGTCGGAGCTAATGAGATTACAGAAACATATGAAAAGAAGATATTGACAATATCAGGTGATACAATATTGCTTAGGAAAGAGGATATCAGGGACACAGACGTTCTATTCCATGAGTGTACTTTTTTGAAGAAAGAGGATAGGAAATTCAATAATCACGCATCTTTAGAAGAAGTTATTGAACTGGTCAAAGATACACAAATAAAAACCTTGGTCTTGTATCATATATCTTCTAGGTATGTTATGGGACTTGAGAAGACTTTAAGAAAGATTGAAATACCAGGTATTAAAATCTTGTACGTACATCCAGAGAAGATCTTCGAAATGTAGACCATGTAATGAAGAGAGGTATGCCATGCGCAATATAATTTTCATAAGTGACCTCCACATCGGTGATGGAAGCAGCAAAGATGACTTCAATCAAGACGAGTTGCTTGAAAGCTTGCTTGAAGATTGGAAAGACCTAGCAAATCCAGAGTTAGTTATCGTTGGAGATGGATTTGAAATCCTCGAATCTTCAGTCGTTAGGAATGCAGGTCCTGATAATTTCTGGGAGATACTGAAAAAGCTTGATGGGGAGCCTATAGAAAACATACAGCACAAGCACCCGGGTGTTTTCAAAGCACTACAAAAATTCCCTGGGAAAATTTGGTATGTCATTGGAAACCATGACTACTACATATACAAAAACGAAAAGCTGAAAAACAAACTCTTTGAATTATTCCCCAACATGGAAATAGTACCCTACTATTACGATGAAGAAACCAAAGTACTTGCCATCCATGGAAATCAGTTCGATTCAATTAACAAATTCACCGAAGTAAACGGAGAAATAATTCCTCCATTAGGTGATTTCGTTGCGCGGTACATGATGGTGAACTTCGACGAAGTACTCAAGAAAAACTTTCCAGAACATGTATTGAAGGACTATGACAACGTTAGACCAACGCTGGATGCATTTCTCTGGTTTGAAAGACTGACGCAGATATATGAGAATGGCATCGATTTACTTCAACTATGGATCGATAACTTTCTCGATATGATGCAACAAGATGAGGCCCAAAAATGGATGAGAAAGAATTATCCAAACATGAGCAAAATATCGATCATCTTCCTAAACAAGATAGGTGGTATAAAATTAGGCGAGATGATAGTTAGAACGGTCATGAAGTTCAGAAAGATCAAAAAAGTAGATTACTTGAAAAGATCAGCAATAAAAGTGCTCAAAGAACCACAAAAACTAGGAAAATATCTCGACGGGTATGATGATCCCAAACATTTTGAACAACTGAATTTAGACTCTCTCAATGGAATAGTGATGGGACATAATCACAGCCATAGTTTTGACATATTTAAGCTAAACGGTGAACTGAAATTCTATCTGAATTGTGGTGCTTGGAAACCTGTTGTAGAGAGAAGATCGAAGGGGATTTTCCAAAGATATTTTGAACTATTCTATGCTATAGCAAAAATAGATAAGAATGATGACTTAGAGATAATCACTGGGACCACAAACAAAATCAGAAGGCAAGAAGTACTAGAGTTGGATTAAGGGCACAAGAATACTATAAAGAATGGGCGTGAGAAATTGAAAGTAATTACAAGCCATGTCAATGCTGATTTCGATTCATTTGCATCTTGCATAGGTTTGAAGAAACTCAACACTGATTTTGAGATAGTACTTCACGGAGTGCCGGTCCAAAATTTAAAGGAGTATCTCAAGCTTTACGGAGATACTTTTTCATTTATGAGCGAAAGTGATCTAAAGAACTTCAACGAGCCTATTGATGAATTAATAATAGTCGATACAAACGGATTAGAAAGAATCGGTGAAGAAATAAGAGAAAGATTATCCAAAGATGCCAAAATCACGATAATCGATCATCATCCTGACATAAGGCCTGTTGATGAACAATCCACCATTGACACAAACATCAAGAGAATAATCAAACAAACTGGTGCGGCGACTACCCTAGTTGTCAACATGATAAAAGAAAGCATGATAAGGCTTACAAGTGATGAAGCTACGCTACTTGCCATAGGCATATATGAAGACACGGGAAGCCTGCTTTTCTCGAGCACGACTATTGAAGATATCGAAGCAGTCCTCTATCTTCTAAAAAATGGGGCGCTGATTAACGTTGTAGCCGAATACGTAAAATTCGATCTGACACTTGATCAGAAGGAAATTCTAAACAATCTGCTGCAAAATATCACGACATACAATGTCGATGATTATGAAATAACTATAACTTACGCTGAAAGTGAAAAATTCATAGGAGGTCTGTCCGCCGTCATTTCCAAACTCCAGTATACACACAGCGTAGAAACCTTGATATCGATTGTAAGAATGGGGAAAAAAGTCTTTGTCGTTGCACGCACAAAATCAACTGATATAGATTTGGCTGGGCTAACGGCAGAGTTCGGTGGTGGAGGCCATAAACAAGCTGCGTCAGCAACGATTTCTATCGCTTCTGTCGATGAAGTAATTCACAAAATTCTACAATTTCTTCCAAAGTACATATTCAAAGGCGTCAAGGCACAAGACATAATGTCTTCACCAGTGAGAACAGTATTTGCCAACGAGACCATAGAAGATGTGAATAGGATTATGGAGATTACAGGCCACGGCGGTCTGCCTGTTACAGAAGGTAACAAGCTCGTTGGGATAGTTACCAAGAAATCTGTAGATAAGGCGATGAACCATGGGCTTGGGAAAAGACCTGTAAAATCCATCATGAGCTCGAAACTGGTAACAGCAAGGGTTGATACACCATTATATATATTAAAAAAGATGATGATAGAAAACGATATAGGAAGAATCCCCATATTAGATGCAAACAATATACTTGTCGGAATAGTGACAAGGTCAGACATAATAAAAGCAACAAGCTCAGAGGTGCCTATCTCACGTTTTGTTGAAAACGCCACATTACCATCATTTGCTAATCTAAGTAAAACAATAAGCAAAAGGCTACCTAGCAGAGTAGTTAATTTACTAAGACTTTTAGGGCTTTATGGATCTGATTTCAAAATGTCCGTTTATGTTGTCGGTGGATTTGTAAGAGATTTGCTGTTAGGTATCCCAAACTATGATATAGATATCGTCGTCGAAGGCAACGGGATTGACTTTGCAAAACATGTTGGGAGACAACTCAATGCGACTGTAGTCCCGTACGAAAAGTTCTTTACTGCTACAATAGTGTTTAAAGACGGCTTTAGAATTGACGT
>DPIB01000035.1 GCA_003522805.1 Fervidobacterium sp.
TCGCAAGTGTCAAACTCAGGAGCCTGTGGAAATGTTATCGCTGCGCCTGCTAAATATGCCAAACCATTACCTATTCTTACCCAGTTCAACCATCCTCCTGTAGCAACGTACACAAACAACACTAAGAATCTTTTCATACCCCTTATCCCTCCTTCCTTTCGATGGTCAATTTTTCGTTTCGTATTATACTCCTTTCCATATGACTTTCAACTGTTTTTTCATCTTCCAAAACACCCATGAATACACAATTTCTGATTTTCCATTTTTCGCACTTTTAAAAAATTCTTCCACATCGATTTTGTCCATCGTTCAATTCATATTTATTCAAGCCATTGTGTGATATAATCATATCGTGAAAGAATGAGAGCCAATTTTGAGATTTTTTGCTAAGTCATCTAATGAATGTTTACACGTAAATGTCTTGTTAAGTATAAAAAGTGCTTTGTTTATGGCATAGGAGGAATTAAGATGGATGTGAAAACAGTGGCAGGGATCGTTAGATTTGGTAGATTCTCAAGACCATTCGTCAATTACATGATGGAGAATTTGAGAATGGAGAAGAGTAAAGATGACGAAGAAATCATCAATTATTTTGATGTGCTGAAGTTGAAATGGGATGGGAGGTATCTATCTATAGTTGATTATCAATGGAGTATAAACGAAGCATATCCAACGGTGTAAGAGTAATCTTGTGAGAATTCTGCACTTGTTGTGTGATTGACAAGTTCTATGTTATCGAATAAACTTCTAACTATCGAAATGGGACCAGGTCCGCACATCGTTATATCGTACTTTTTCAATGAGGCATACAGTCCTTCTAAATCACCATCAAGTATATGCTTTATGGCTATTTCATCTTTCTCAAGTGTTTTTTCATGTGAATCATAATGGTTAAAATCGGAAGATGCAACGACTAATGTACTTGGATGTTCTTCCAAGATTTTTTTCATTTTCTCTACGATAATTTTGACTGTAGACAATCTTTGATCCATCATACACACTGGTACAAATTGGAATTTTTCGAAAGCGTAAAGTAAAATAGGTAATTGAACCTCTATCGAATGTTCGTATAAATGCGCAGTCTCATCTGCATAGAGCAATTTTTCATCTATCAATGCATCAGCCAATTTTTCATTCACTGTTGCATCCCCATTTGGCACATGCCAAGTACCACTGCTCCAAACAGAGACATATTGTCCATATCCCGTATGATTTGGTCCAAAGATTATGATATCCTGTGGCCTTCCGTGTTCCAAGGCCTTTCTAATTGCCATACCTGCAGTCTTTCCACTATAAACGTATCCAGCATGCGGGACGATGACGCCTACTGGCTTACTGAGCTCGCCAAACGCACTCCTATCTTCCAACTCCCCAACAAGTGCCTCACAAGTCTTTTGAAGTTGTGCAGGCGTACCAGGATAAAACTTACCTGCCGCAATGGGCTTTCTATCCATAATTCCACCTTCTTGGTTTTAGACATCTTAAACTTGATTTGAGACAATCAATTTTCGATGATTTTCGCTGTAAGGAATATGATTATATTCCTTTGTTCTGTTGATTCTTTGGTACCCTTAAACAAATTCCCTATGATTGGTAAGTCTCCCAAGATCGGTACTTTCCAAGTTGAAGTACTTGTTTCTTCTCTCGCAAGTCCGCCTATCACCAACGTTTGACCATCTTTCAGAGTTACCTTTGTTGTTGCTTCCCTTTTGTTTGTTTTTGGATAACCACTAACTTGCGTGGAATAATCAAAGTTACCGACACTTGTGTAAAGGTCAAGGTCTATCGTATTATCTGAGTTTACATATGGCGTTATTCTTAATTCAATACCAGATTCCAAAATCTGTATACTTTGCGATGTGTTTCCACTTGAGTCTTTTTGGGTTAAGACAATTGGTATAGAATCACCAATAAATATCCTTGCGTTTTCTCCACTCTTAGCCATGATATTTGGACTGGCAAGTAATTTGCTATTTCCAACAGTGGATGATGGAATTGCAACATTAGAACCAGATGTTTTGATCGAAACTTCTGTGTTCTGCACCAGACTATTTAAGAAATTTTGCAAGTTTGCCATGTCGGCAACCTTCAACGTCAAAGTTAGACCATTAGTACCAGCAACTACAGAACTCGCCGAACTTAACATTGTTGTCATGTCGTAGCCGAATCCAGATGACAATGCTTCATCTACAATCTTTGTCTCGATTGAAACTACGCGAACGGTAGAGACTTTGTCGATCATTTTGTTTATTTCATCAACATTCTTAGGATCAAGGTTGTATGCGATGATGATACCTGCATCTGTGTTAACGAGTGCCGTGCCACCATAGAACTGGATCAACTCTTTTACCTTATCAGCACCCCTTGAAACGTTAAATGTGTAAGTAGTCCTCACTTGGGTTGCTTCCGGCGTTGTGTCAACGTAGTATAGATTGCCACTGCGTTTAAGAACTATACCATAATTCATGATGATCGACTGGAACGTATCAAAATCGATGTTGTTAACGGACATGGTAGCCCTTGAATCTATCGGTTTTTGGAAGATAAGTGAGTAGCCAAGCTTTTCAAATACCTCTTTTAAGACATCTGAAATTTTGTCATCTTCTATCTTTATGGTTATCAATTTGTCTACGACCGATACCTTCTGTGAGATCTGTTGTTCAGCTTGTGGTTGAATTGCGACTGTTGTCGCTTGCTGGGTTTCTGGCGGAGTTTCTATCTTTTTCGTTATTACGTACATATTGCCTTTCTTTTCATAGCTTACATAACTTGATAACGCAGCTAAGAACTCATCAAAATCTGTTCCTATGAGCCTTATCGTTACTTTCATCTCTGGTATGTTGTCCAAAATGGTATTCTTTCCAAGGAGTTGCGATGTCTGATAAAGCAAGTCGGATAAGTCCATAGCCTTAACATCGATGTTTACAGTACCATTTGGATTCAGAGTAACATACGACTGCGCTTGTTGAATCGCACTTTTTGATATCCGATACGTATTTGATTTCTTCTCGTAATCGATGCCATATGATTTCAGATATTCGAGCAATTCATCAAAATCAATATCCATAAGCCTCATCGTTATTTTCATCTCCGGTATATTGTCCAGAATTGCGTTTTTATTCAGAAGTTGTGATGCTTTATAAATAACTTCTGACAAATTCATCTCTTTAGCATCGATGTTAACGGTGCTACTTGAAGCCAATGTGATGTATGACTGTGTTTGTTGCTCGACTGCAACCTTCGATATTTTGTATATTCCAGCCTTTTTTTCGTAATTTACACCGTATGATTTCAAATACTCCAGTAACTCTTCGAAATTGGAAACAAGTAACCTTGCCGATATTTGGTCACTTATATCACCAACAATCACAACACCTGATGAAAACAACTTGGAAACATCCATAATTATCTCTTTCAGCGGTTTGTTTCTAACATCAATCAACAGTTTTTCACCGATGAAGTTGTAGTCACTTTGCGGATTGAACTGTGTTATTTCTTCCTTTATTCTTTCTACACTGTCTTTTTTACCTACTAAGTATACCTTTTGATCAACTCTGTAGACCCTCACCTTTGGATCAAATAGAGTCACTATGGTCTCTATTTGGTCCTGTGAAAGGGATGAACTGAGTGTCACCATTGTATCTTCTTTGGTTTCAACAACTTCTGGTAGGAATTTACTAACACTTTGCAGTTGTTCGTTTGTGCCGAGTACCATGAAGCCTTGGGATATTTTGTAAGTATCGACTTTGAAAATATTTTTTATGAGTGAATCTACCTCTTCTGGATAAGTAAAAATAGCATACTTTTTTTCTGTTGGCGAAAGTAGATTTTCTATCTGTGATTTTGATTTATCGATATTCTCTTTGGTACCTTTTAGATAAAGTGTATCGCCTATCTGTTCCGTTTCAACATTTAATCCAGCAAGTTTTATGAATTTATCGATATCTTCTTTTTTCAACGATCCTGTCAATTTGATCGGTGTGATATCGTACGAAACACTTATCGATTGGACAAATTTCTGTGCTAATGCTACCTTATCCTTGACTCCTGTGATTACAAGTTTATTTAGGTTTTGGAAGTATTGTACATCAACGTCAAATGCCCTTTTCATATAATCTAAATGGTCTTGTGTGATCGTAGACTTGAGGTCTACACTTACCGAAGAAATGGATTGAAGATATTTGCTTGCATCTGTTATCGATTGCTTTTTACCAACTATGTAAGATGAATCGCCAACGTTGTACACTTTGACTGAAAAGAGACTTTCTATCATCTGACGTGATGAATCTTCTATTTTGTCCACTTTCTGAATGACTTGGTCGTCTGTTATCTTGAAATTATCAAGAAATTTCTTTGCATCACTTGCACCTGGGCCGTATATAACTGTAGTGCCGTCTGATTCAAAAATACTAACGTTGTAAATCTGTTGAGTCATGTTTTTTGCTTCTGTTTGGTAGAGATCAGTTGTGAGAATTGTTTCTTTACCATAGTTTTTACGTATCTGGTCAATTTGAGTTTTGACATTGTTTACATCCGATTTGCTCACAGTAACAAGTATATAGCCATCCGAAATCTGAGTTGGGTAACCCAAAAGTTTCGTGATGACATCTGCAGGCGGGTCGGAAGGCATGGATTTTAAGGCTACGGTTGTCACATTCTCTTCTATATCTTTCTTAAGGCGCTCGATCTCAC
This sequence comes from Fervidobacterium sp., assembly GCA_003522805.1. Classification (GTDB taxonomy): domain Bacteria; phylum Thermotogota; class Thermotogae; order Thermotogales; family Fervidobacteriaceae; genus Fervidobacterium. The sequence goes on from DPIB01000035.1 coordinate 4,693, forward strand.
TTATACGTCCACTTACGATCTTCGAACCATCTGAGAACTTTTGTAGGACGGTAACTTTATATTTCTTCAGAAATTCATCATCCACTTTAACGATCTCAGTCCTATCACTAGCGAGATCAACAAATTGCATAAACTTCTTGTATATATACTCGCTTGCGAAAAGTGTGACAAAAACCCTTCCATCTGCACTTTTCAAATAATAATCTTTCGTTTGTATCCCAAAATAATCGATTGCATCTTTCACAACACTTTCAGGAACATCCTCGAATACCAAGCTCCAAGGGCTACCAATAGTAGGGTCTTGGGCTAATGTACTTACGATCTTTTCGTATCCAGAAGGTACATAAATATTACTTCCAATGATCCTCGGCTCAAACTCTGGATAAAGTATCTTGAACGCATCGAATACCCTTTCAGGATAGTTGACTTTAACAGGCACATAAGTGGGCTTCACTTCTCCCGCAACAGGTTTATAGGACTGTATCAGTGATTCAACCTGCTTTATATCTTTACCATAAACAGCAACCTTTTTCAAATTTGCTAAGACAACATACTTTATGTCATATATCTGTGATAACTTTCCCATGTAATCTTCGATCTCACTATCGGAAGCTGTGTATGGCACGTAATACCAAGTTTCTTTAGGGCTTGGTACTAATGCTTCTCCAAGAAGTCTGTACTCCTTTACGCCACCATAAACAAAAAGTTTTGATTTATCTTTTGAATAAGAAGCGTACGCACCAGACCCTAACACTGCTTTAAGTTTTTCAGTGTCCACTTGCCCATCATATATCTGCCAAAATGCCCCGAAATTCTTCATTATTTCTTCACTACTGCCAAAATAGAGCACTTGATTGGCAGAATATGCATACGACAAACTTGTTGCAACTAAAACAGACCTTATAGTTTCTTCGATAGAAGCATTGCTCAATTTTATACTCACATCTTTATTCTTTGCACTATCGTATAGACTTACGTTGAGACCAAAAAAGTCTGACATTTCTTTAAAAAAGATATCTGTCTTAATACTCATGAAACTCGCAGACATGCGTTTAGAAGACATACTAATTGGAAACCTGATGTACAACTTGGAGCTCGAAATACTGTAGGTAGCACTTACCGGTGTAAGAGTGTAAACAAAAACACCGAGTTGCCCATCTATAGGTACGATCTGAACACCTTCAACTGGTCCCGATGAAACAGGTAGATAAGATAAAGAAAATGCAGAATCAGTCGTTAGAAAATAGTGAACTGTTTTGCTCTCGTTCCGTCCATAGTATTGTACTTTCGGTGATGAAGAAAACGTTAGTGTGACAACTATCTCGCTTGATGTAGTAGTGTACCCCACGTCTATCAACGAAGCTAACAGAGACGATGGAATTAATAAAAGAAAAAAGAAACTAAGAAAAGTAATAAAGAGTCTATACTTTTTCGAATTTATCTTTACCCCCATGCATACCCCTCCTGAGATTAGCTGCCTACGTAAGAGATTTTTTTAATTCTACCGTCTTGAGTATCCAAAATGACAAGATAAGTTGAAGTGATAATCACCGGTTTATATCTACTTTCTATGAGATCATTCTCACTTGCAGAAACAAATTGATCTCCAGACTGGATGAAAACTTTTTTCTCCTCTTTTCCTCGTTCTAAGAATGAAATATATCCTACATACTTGAATTGCGGTGATGAAATATCTTCTATGATGTCTGTTTCCAAAAGTTCATATGGTATGCTTACAACATAAGGTCTAAACAAATCTGTAAAAGATACTTCTGGTAAAAGATTCTGCAAATCTGACAACGAAATGTTAGCGGATTGTGTACCATTCATTGCACCCATTCCACTTTGGCCAATATCGGTCGACTGTTGAACAGGTTGAACTGTTGTTACAGCGGGCTTTGGTGAATTCATCTTCATAAGAACAAAAATGGCAACTGCCCATACTACAACTAAAACAACCAGGAGAACTGTGGTTCTTTTACTGATTGCCATTGATGTTCCCTCCAATCATTATGGACACTTGATAATTTATAGGCACATCGTCGAAAAGTATGGGGAACTGGCTTTCAGATTTTATTGAAAAATAATCTATCTCGGCAACCTCAGAAGTTATTATCTTCCTTACTATATTTTCAAGTTCCTCGGTATTTAGTATTCCATTTACATTCACTTTCAAAGAGTTGTTGATTTCATCCTTCATCATTGCTATGATTTCAGATTCCTTTTCGAGCGCTTTCATTTGATTATATGTATTTGTCACCAATATCAGTTTTTCTTCAAGCCTCTTTAGATAGTTGTGAACAGATTTGTAGTAGTAAGCCCCGCTGAGTATAGATGAAAGTGTTAAGATCGCGAAAGCAAGCGCTACCGCTACTTTTCGGTTTATTGTTTTCATCTTGTTCCCTCCACGACGTAGTGGAAATATTTAGTACTTCCTATGAAATTTCGTTCTTCAATAAGGTTAACCAAAACATTCCCATAGAATCTTGATAGGTCTTCTTCAACTGTACTTGTTGATACCCTGGTCTCAGTACCATATTCATAAAATTCCATGTATAGTCTATGTCCATCGTATAATGCTGTAGATATATATATTTTATTGGGCACTTCAGAAGACAGTTTCGACATGTACTTTAGAAAATAGGAACTTGTGTAAGAGCGTATCAGATAATCCCTTAACAAGTTGTTAGCATCTCTTAGATTATTAATTCTTTTTTGAAAGGATAGATTCAATGTTTCTATTTGGTCTTCTATTTTGCCAAGACTGAGCTCCGACAAGTTATTAAAAACAACTGGGTAACGCTCAAGCAGATCATTGGTCTTCAATACCTTCCACTGCGCAGAGAAGAAAAAAAAGGAAACAGCGGGAAGAAGGCAAATCAGCAAAAGAGTTAAGAAACTACTTAATTTAAGAACCTTTTTCTTACCAACGTATAGATTTAACTTTTCCAAGCTCAAGTCCCCCCCTGTAAAGTAAGCCAATTTGTGAAAGCGGGTAGCTCTTTTTGATAGGTAGTTTGAAGATAGGTTCGCTGAGTTTATCTTGAATTATGCTTTGATTTCTTTCGGTACTTATCAGGGTGTCAGTAAGTACTTGTGAATCGGATATGACAGCTATGCCTGTCAGCTGATCTATGCTGATTTTCTCGATCTCCGTAGTATTGATAGTTATTATTATTTCCCGCTCAATTTCTGATGCTATATCCATTGAAATCGTGCCAAGTATTTTATGCGCTGATTCTATAAAGTCCTCGTTTCCACTTCTTTCTATCTCAAATATGCTAAAGCCTGTCTCTTCTTGAACTATATGATTTAATTCCTCAAACGGGAAATCAACTATCCTAAGGTTTAGTAATGTATCCCCTTTCATCACAACGATACCAGAAGTGTACTTTCCCAAAACAAGATAAGCCCAATATCCCGGTAATTTATTAACTAACAGTAGTTCAGAAAGAATGTTCGGATACGCAACATCTGGCTCAAATGTGATGTTTGATGAGTTCAGAAACTTTATAAGATCTGCCATAGTTGAGTATAAGACCAATACTTTTCCAGGCACTGAAGGGATATATCCAATGTTCAGATCCTCAGTTATACCTGTCATTCTCCTTACTTCAAGCTCTGCTAACTTCAATCTATCCTTTTCTTTCTTCATAGGAGGTAGTTCCACAAAATTCGTTCTGATTATGTCCCAAGGAACGTTTATAACAACTAGATCTTCTGGGTCAGGTTGCACTAGCTGTGGAAAATAGTCCTTCACACGGACTTTCTTACTAGAAAGGACACCAGATAACACCTCTATATTATGATTGGCAGTATTCTCGTTACCTATATTGTAGGCCATTATTCTGGTTCTAAATAATCCCAATTCACTTCCCCCCAACTTTGAATAAAATTGGTTCGATGGTTGTGCCCTTGCCATACGTGCCGCTCTTGACCCATCTAAAAGATCTAACCTCTAGTTTTGAGAGGCTTGAATCAGAAGCTCTCTTAAAATCAACCATTTCAGGCGAGATCACAAGGCAGGAGTTACCACTGTATATCTTATGAAGGCTTGTTTTCCATAAACCGGAGTATACAGCAGTCTCTATAAAATCTCTACTTAAATCAATTTCTGACATTCTCAAGAAATTCACGGTAAAAATCAAAAGACAACCAACCACTACAACCACAGCAATCAGCAGTTCTATAGAAGACATACAATCACCTCTGGTTATTCTAATCATCTAGTTACGTGAACCACTCATGTCTAGAGATATGAAAGTGCGGGTGCTCATTCTCCATAGGCTGGATGTACAAGGCCTTGCTTCAAAAGTTTTCTCATTTTGCCATGCCTCTCTGTCGGCATGATATTTATCAGGTACCTATTTGCCCAACTGATTTTGCATTTGGAACATTGTAGAGTATATCGTGAAAGCTATAAAAGCTATGAAGACCCCAACAAAGGCGATCATCATCGGTTCAACCAAACTGACAAGTTTTTTCGTGTCTGTGAGTATTTCCTCCTGATAAAAATCAGCCACTTTTTCCATTACTACATCTAGCTTACCTGTTTCTTCTCCTGTACCAACCATTTCGTATATGATCTGTGGGAATATACCCGCCCTTTTCAGTGCATCTTTCAAATTACTGCCTGCCTTGATCTCTTCACTGACCTTTGCAATTGTCGTAACGAACTTTGTGTTATTTGAAGCCTTGGCGGCCATGTCTAGGGCATTGATCATAGGTACACCGCTTCCAACTAACACTCCAAGAGTTCTGGTGAATCTTTCATTTGCCATTTTCTGCCCCAATTTCTTGACTGGTGGTAAGAGATTTCCAAAGAACTCCTTAACATAACCACCGTAGACAGTCTTCAAAAAGAAAAACAAGCCTACTGCAATCGCAATGACAACGGGAAAAAGGATGTACCATCTCTGTGTGAATACAAAATTCATCTTCATCAAAAAACCAAGGACTCCACTATTAGGTACGGAACCGAAAACAGAAATAAGCTTTGGTAGTATAAAAACAGAAATGACTATCACAACAACGACTGCAAACCCAAGGATGAACATAGGATAAGCCATCGATGATTTGACTTGCTCTTTCATCCTGTTTGAATTTTCATAGTAATTTGCAACTTTCTTCATTGTGACATCGAGTATACCACCCTCTTCCCCTGCGCGCACCATATTTACAAGTATCGAATCGAATACTCCTTGCCTTTCCAACGCGTCAGAGAAAGACATTCCACCTTTCATGTCAGATGCAATTTCTTTCAAAACATCCCTGAATTTCTTGGTAAATACCTCTTGTTCAGAAAGCGTCATTACAGCATCGACTAACCTAACTCCTGCAGATATCATCGTTTCAAGTTGTCGTGCAAACAAAACTATGTCTTTCGATTTCAGTTGAAATATAGCTTTCTTCTTTGCCGTACTGGTAGTTTGCATTGGCCTTTGACCGTCTTTCTGAACTATGTCAGTTACAAGAACACCCTGTTGCTTGAGTTTATCTAACGCTTCTTTTAAATCCTCTGCAATGACTATACCTTTTAGCTTTCTACCTGATCTATCAATACCTTTATACGTAAATGTCAATCAAAATCACCTCTAATCGAACCTCACTTCAGACTACTATAGAACACTATCTTAGCAGTCTATCTTCAATCAACCTGCCCTTTTCCAAAGTCACAACCCTATCGCAAAGGTCATAAAATATCCCTGGTTCATGAGTAGCAACTAAGAATCCCTTTTTGTCCTTCCTAAAGTTTTCCAAAATCTCCCTTATTGAGAATATTCCAGAAAGGTCAAGCCCTGCAGTTGGTTCGTCAAAAATTAAGAATTCCGGTTTATGGAAGAGAATGGACGCAATTGCAACCTTCCTCTGTTCTCCTCCAGAAAGTTTAAAGGGAGATTGTCTTAGGATGTTCTCACTGAGCTTAAACATTCCTATGACATCTATTATATCTGTATACCTGTATTCAAGGCCAAAGTTTCTTGCAGCGTAAGTAATCTCCTGCTCAACAGTTTCATTGAAAAACTGTCGCTCGGGTATCTGGAAAGCGATGCCGAATCTCCTTCTGAAATTATAGGCATCACTGAACGGATTCTTGCTATCATATGAGATTATTCCGCTTGTAGGCTTTATCAACAAATCGAGCAAATATATGAGTGTGGTTTTTCCAGAACCCGTGTTACCAACCAAAAGTATGCTTTCTGATGTATCAAAGTTCAAGTTTATATTTAAAAGTGCTCTTTTTTCCAGTTCAGTACCGCTTTCGAAAGAAACATAAATCTCTTTAAGTTCGATTTTCACTATTCAACCACCTGTATCCATTCAAAAAATATCTTCTGGGCATGGTTTTACCGGTACTTAATCCACCTAACAATCTTCTCACCCATTTTTTATGGAAATGTATACCCTAATCCCGCCCTCTTTCCAGATGTCTTGAACATTCCCAAATACCTCTGCCATGTATTTCTTTATCCTCTCTCCACCTTTGTTGTGATATGCTACCAACTGAAGAGTGCCGTTCACTTTAAGATGATCAAAGGCGCTGGTGACAAGTTTCATCCAAACTTCCTTCCCAGCAACGATAGGGGGATTGGAAACGATCGCATCAAATACCTCACCTTCCCATGGTTCGTAGAGATTACCTTGCCTTATATCTGCTTCGATATTGCTATCCTTTGCATTGATCTTTGCAAACTCGACTGCTCTCTTATTTATATCGGACATGAACAGATCAATAGAAGGGTTCTCCTTTTTCAAAATAATACCGATAGCTCCATAACCACAACCTATGTCTAAGACTTTACCATCAACCTGAAAGCAGTGATTGATCAATATCGCAGTTGCCTTATCCACATTCCCAAAAGAATAAACACCAGAAGGCGTCTTGAATTTATAGATATGCCCATTCTTAAGGGTAAATTGTATTTCTTTAACCTTTAACGTTGATCTTGGATTTTCACTATAGTAGTGCTGAAATTCTGAAGTTGCCTTCTCTTCATTTTCCATACTATATATTCATACACCTCCGCTGACTGATCGTTTCAAGTGGTCTCATTCCACAAGTCTTTCGCTTGAACGAGCGATATATGTACGCTCTTTAGCCCTTTTCAAAAGTCCATCGAGTTCTTTGCTATCTGTTCCATATTCAGCTAATCCTATACTTACGTCCAAGTCAATACCTGCCTTCTTGGAGAAGTTATTCATACCCTCATACAATCTATTGATCAAGGGTCGAGGAAGTTCACGAGACAGAGTTACTACAGCAAAATCGTACTTCTCAATTCGAGCCAATATATCGCTCTTTCTCACCAAATTGCCTAAAAGTCTGGTTATTTTCTTGATTAAATTGTCTCCAAAATCAGGGCCGTACATAGTGTTTATTTGTTCAAAATTTTCGATACAGATATACAGAACATATAAAGTATTGAGTGAACGATTGGCTAGCTCAACGTATCTGTCAAAGTAATTTCCTAGTGCTTTCAAATTCGGAAGACGAGTCAATGTATCCATCAACAAGTTTTTCGATATTTGCTCATTCTGTTCCTTAATCGTCTTTATTAGTTCGAATCTTTCAGCAGAAATCGATATAAGTTTTGACATCATCTCGGCTATTGGTTGGAAATTCTTTTTTTCGAAAATATCCTCGTCATACCAAGTATCTAAGTTAAGAAATCCGACTACTTTCCTCCTGACCCTTATGGGAATCGATATAAAAGCCTTGACTTTATCAATGCTTGAAATTTCCTGATTTGTGGAGCTGTCTTCTTCCTTGGCCTTTGCTGGTTTATCTTTGATTAAATCTAAACTCCTTTTTTTGATGATGTAAATCTGCCTGAAACGTCTTACCGACATTTCCTGTTTATTGAATTTCACGTTTTTTAATAACTCGTTATTGTGGTTGTATGTTGCTAGGTAATAGAACTCGTCATTATCATCCACCATTAAAACACTGCCACTATGAACAAAACTCAGGTTATCGACAGCGATCTTGAGCAAGTTTTCATAGTCCCTTTTTTTTAAAGAGGTCTCCCTTTCAGTAGACAATCTTAGCAAGTAGTTGCTAAATTTCACAAACATCCTAATCGTTTCATCTAATTGATTTGTTTCACTGACTTTCTTTTTTCTCATCTTCTTCACCTTTCGCAAATAGTTTTACGAACAATGAAACTAGTCCAAAGAATATGAGAAGTGTCAGTATCAAGAATATATATCCACTTAGTCCCACTTTTAAGGCAGTCAATACATTTTCAGTGTTCATTCTGTATCCCTCCCAAGAGTTGTAGACCTATATAGAACTTACCAGTGCAACAAGTATACCACCAGCAAGTACTGATCCAATCTGACCGGCCACGTTAGCACCAATCGCGTGCATCAGCAAATAATTCGTAGGATCTTCTTTTCTACCAAGTATATGAATAACCCTAGCCGACATAGGGAATGCAGAAATTCCAGCTGCACCAAGCATTGGATTTATCTTCTTTTTCAGAAAAAGATTCAAGAACTTAGCAAATAGTACACCACCTGCAGTATCTAGAATAAATGCAACTAGTCCAAGTACTATGATCATGAGCGTTTGGGGTTTTAAGAACTTGTCTGCCGTCATCGTTGAGCCTATCGAAAGACCTAAGAATATCGTGACAAGATTTGCAAGTTCGTTCTGAGCAGATTTTGCCAATCCATTAAGTACCCCACACTCCCTCAATAGATTACCAAACATAAGAAAACCTATCAAAGCAGCGGAAGATGGAGCTAACAGACTCGCAATAATTGTTACCGCAATTGGAAAGACTATTCTCATCGTCTTTGTGATCTTGACACTCTTTGGTTCCATTCTTATCATTCTTTCTTCCTTTGTTGTCAAAGCCTTTATAACAGGCGGTTGAATGATCGGTACGAGCGACATATATGAATAAGCTGCTACAGAAATTGGACCCAACAATTCTTTTGCAAATCTACTAGCAACATAAATAGAAGTCGGACCATCTGCTGCACCGATAATACCAATTGAAGCTGCTTGCTTTATATCAAATCCCAGCATCGTAGCTACTATCATAGTCGCAAATATCCCAAATTGGGCAGCTGCTCCAAATAGGAACATAACAGGATTTTCCAGAAGCGGACCAAAATCGATCATCGCACCAACTGCTATGAATATCAGAAGGGGAAAGATCTCTGTTACGATACCAACGTCAAAGAAAATATTTAACACACCTTTGTGCAGAACTCCATCGACAAATTGGTCTACAGCAGAAGAAAATGGAATGTTCGCTAGTATTGTCGCAAAACCAATAGGAACTAACAAAGCTGGTTCATATTTCTTTGCTATAGCTAAGTAAATCAAGCCAAGTGCTATCAAAATCATCACTACATTTCCTAAGGTGACAGAAAGAATACCATTCGATAGAAGACTCAGCATAGTTCACACTCCATAATCTCTTTTTGTTAGCCCAAGTACATTATATGATACTATACTCCTTATACTTCTATTCACTAATTATTTTACCACAAGAGTAGAAAAAGAATTAAATGTATTAGTATTTAACTTATATATAATCTTGGCAAAGTAAACGTAATTTTTGTAAACTATTTGCTAATAGTGGAGCTTCTTCTCTTTAGCAATGCCCAATAAAGTCGATGATTTCTTGATCAAACTTCCTAAGAGAGGTTGTCAGTACTTCCATCCTTCTGATCGTTTCTTCAACGTCTTTTGCAGCAAAACCATTCCCACATGGTACGTTCACATTTTTCAACGAAAGTGCTGCTGAATCTATTGCCATTTGTGTGCCTATACTCGCCTTTAGTGCACAACTTCTCTTTGCACCATCACACGTCATACCAAACAGAGTCGCTAGTACGTTGTTTATAGCATTCTTCAGTTTGTACGTATCATCGGTATGTAGATACGTAAAACCTGCAGCTGTACCTGACGAAGCTATCGACCCAGCTCCGCAAATGGGTGTTAGTTTCCCCGTGTACGCCTTTACGTAGATCGTTACTAAAACGCTTAAAAGAACAGCTTTGACAACTTTTTCCTTCGGAATATCAAGATATTGTCCCCGTAAGGCAACAGGTACGATGCATGCTATTCCTTGATTTCCACTTCCAGCAACTGTCATAACTGGCATCAGTTCGCCACTCATGCGTTGATCGATACCCGCAGCAACGTAGGCATTTATTCCGTTTCCTAGCGCTCTACCGAAATTGCCATCGACGTTCATACCACTCTCGGCGATTTGTAGGTTGTAAGCTATAGCGTCTTCAACTGTTTTTATAACATCTTCATGAGGGTGTTCAACATATTCGAGGATGTCATCTAACATGATCGACTTCACCACATCATTTCTTAAAGAGCCACTTGTTTGGGTATTTAGTATCTCTTTACCATTAACCACTATCTTACTAACGTTGTCGTGAGAGTCGGTTATTTCTACTAGCACTTCATTACCAGCTTTCATTTTTGTTTTCACATGAAGATTCATATCATTTTCATACCGTACAACTATCTTTCCTTTCATTTCTTCCGCCTGCTTTACAGCCTCGCTATCTACATTTTTGAAAACCTGCAAGCCAAGTTCAGGCATTCCTGCAACGTAAGCAAGTGCTACTGCCATTTCAAAGCCGTGAAAATGAGTTCCAGGAAGACCTACTTCCAGACCATTCTTATACGTGTTACGATCAATGGTTACCTCTATACTTTCAAGGTCTCCAACCAAGTACTTTTTTCCTGTCGCCACAGAAAGACCTACCGCAACAGGTTCAGTACATCCATAAGAAAGTTTGACATTATCGAAGAATACAGCTCTAATTACATTGCGAACGTTATCTGAATCTTCATCGAAAACATCAGAATTCATCATGACAATGACTCCCCCTTCATAGTTATTCATCTCACTCATGCCAAATACTTTGTAGATTTTCACTAGAAATAGCCTTCACTTTTTTGCAAAACAACTACTGCCAATCGCACCTCACTAAACTGAAAGGTCAGTCAGTTATAGCATGTTAACGGACACCTCGTTTAGCTAAAATAATTATAGCATAACTAAAAGTTATAATCGCATTTTCATATGTAAAATAGGCTTAATAGCAAACAAACAGACATACGAATAATGGATACTCTTTTCGTTATGCGATAGAATAGCCAAAATAGTTGTCAAGGGTATTCTCTTTTTGCGAATTGATTGTACAATATCTTTGGGATTCATTTTCTTCCAAAGGTGGTGAACTTTATGGACATGATTTGGAAGAAATGGAATATTGTTGGCATCGTTCAAGGGGTAGGATTTAGACATTTCGTCAAGAATAGTGCGAAACTGATTGGTGTGAAAGGGTACATAAAAAACGAGGCTGATGGAAGTGTAACGATTGTGGCAGGCGGTAACATCGAACAGCTAAATGAATTGCTCAAAAGGGCTATAGAAGGAAATGGCTGGAGTTACGTATACAGAGTGGATGAGAACGACTTGTCACCTCAAGAATACACTGATTTCCACGTAGAGTTTTGAAAGGGGATGGTTATAGATGAAAACGGTTTGCTTTGGATTGCAGTGGGGAGATGAGGGAAAAGGTAAGGTAACTACTTATCTTTCAAAAGAGTACGACTACGTAGTTAGGTACAGTGGAGGAAGTAATGCCGGTCATACTGTTGAATACGGAGATTTCAAACTTGTACACCATCTTGTACCCTCATTTGATGTTAGAAAAGGAGTAAAAGGATATATTTCCAATGGAGTAGTTGTCGACCTAAATGTTATCGATAAGGAAATCGAAGAGCTCAAAAGGATTGGGTTCGACATATCATCTAAGCTCAATATATCAGCATTTGCCCATGTGGTACTGCCTGTTCACAAAATACTAGATGAAAAAATGGAATTAGTAAAAGGAGACAAGGCAGTTGGGACAACTAAACGTGGCATAGGTCCAACGTATGCGGATAGGGTACATAGAATTGGAATCAGACTTGCAGACTTCGAAGATAAATATCTCTTGGCAGAAAAATTCTCTACGATTAATAAGATTTACAAAGAGCTTTATGACATAGAATGGAACAATTACAATTCAGTTATTGAGCAATACGACAGGATTAGTAAATTGATAATCTCGCCATTAGAAATGAAAAAAGACTTGGAGAATTCGAATGTCTTGTTTGAAGGTACACAAGGGGTTTTACTCGACGTTGACATGGGAACTTACCCATATGTAACTGGAACTTTTTGTAATACTACAGGGGTCGAAAGTGGACTAGGTTACAAAATCAACTTAGATAAAAGAATAGGTATTTTCAAAGCTTACATAACAAGAGTTGGAGAGGGGCCTTTCCCAACAGAACTTTTTGGTGATGAAGGTGAAATACTAAGACAAGCAGGTAAAGAATTTGGAGCAACCACTGGAAGACCAAGAAGATGTGGTTGGCTCGATTTACCATTGCTTAAATATGCAATAGAAATATCTGGTTGCGATGAGATGATTATGACAAAGGCAGACGTACTAGCTGGCATGGAAAAGATAAAAGTCGGAGTAAGATACGCAATAAATGGAAAGAAGATCGAAATGCCGTATAACCTTTCCAAAATCGACAAAGCACAAGTTGAATACGCTGAATTCAAAGGATGGAATAGTTTGGAAGATAAAGAATTTCAAAAATTCGTTGAATTCATAGAATCTGAAACTGGAGTGAAGATTACGTACATTTCCACAGGTGCAAAGGTCGATCAAGTTTTAACCTAATTTATCAAGAAGTCTCCCACCCTCTATAGGTGGGGGTAGTTCACAGATTTACTAGAGGTCAGTAATACACAAAATAAAGAGAAAGAATAGTTAGAGATGATATCTTGAAGATAGGAATCAGGTTTTTTGGTTCACTCTGCGACCTAACAAATGGAAAACATATTTTCGAGTTTGACCCAGGGATAAACCAAACGATAAAAGATTGTATAGAAAGACTCGGTATTCCTCATACCGAAGTATTTTTCATTACTTTGAATGGTGAATTCGTAGACTTTTCAAAGATAGTGTGCGATGGAGATTTCTATTGTGTCTATCCCGAGTGTAATTTACCAATAGAAGATTTGCATTTCTTGACTCCAAAATATTCCGCAGAACCAAGGTTTGTTGCAGATATTCATCTCGGAAAATTGGTAAAGTACCTTCGTATGTTAGGCATAAGTACAGAATATGGCATCATAGACGATAAAATGATAATTAAGAGGGCTTTAGAAACACAATCCATAATACTCACAAAAGACAGGAACATGCTCAAAGAAAGTATAGTTACGTATGGCTATGTAGTAAGGTCAGATTCACCAAAGATCCAGCTAAGAGAAGTTGTATTTAGATATAACTTGCTTAAATATATCAAGCCATTTACTCGTTGTATGGAATGCAACGGTAACTTAATTCCTGTAATGAGAGATAAAATTACCGATGAAGTACCTAAGAGAGTTCAAGATAGCTTTCAAGAATTTGCGCGATGTAGTAATTGTGGAAAAATATACTGGGGTGGAAGTCATTACCACAATATGGTGAACTTTATTCAAGAATTTTTGAACTCACTCTGAAGTTTACCACCTTACCATCCTATATACTGTAATCATATATATTATAATTACTTATTATTATTATTAGTAATAGGGGTGGTAAATTGGTAAGTTTACATAAATGAAACATAAAAAAGAGCCATTCATGACCTTCTACAGAACACATTACAACTTACCATCCTTTTGTAACAACTTACCATTCTGGTAAATTTTTACAAAAATCTAAGTTTCAAGCATGTTTAAGGGTGGTAAATTTCCTAAGCACTCATCAATAAAGCTTTTTGATGCAATTTTTCGGCCAAAACTATGTGAAACATTTCACTTTTGGTAAGTTTGGTAAGTTTTTCCAAATGATAATAATTCTCAATAAAGGCATATATACTATTGATTGACTAGTAGCATTTAATACAACTATTTGTTGTATAAAAACACTTACCAACTGCTTCAAAAACTTACCACTAACTTACCACTTTTCAACATATAGTATAGAATAACTTACCACGGCCATCCATCGTATCATCTTGTTTAGCGAAGTAGTTTTATTTCGTACACATATATTGGGAAATGTTCTCGTATGGGACAGTAAGAATTTAAAACTTGTACCGATACAATGATAAATGCTTTGAAGAGAAATTGGCACATTTTCAGAAAAAAGTGGTATAATACAAGTGCAGCAACAAAATACGATTAGTAATTCTGAATGAGTTTCAAACATATTGAAAAAAGCAGTAGTGCTAGGATGTCCCGAGCTGAAGTGATGGCTGTGGAGGCTGAATTTCTACTACTGAGATTATTCCTAAGTAGTAGTTTGGTTGATGAAGCAGGAACCTCTTAACTTTAGTCATGAGTGATTCACATCGACAGATTAGTGGTAGAAATTCAAATAAGTTGTACAACTACAGGGTGTAAACAGGGTGTAATTGTTCAAGATGGATATAACCAACTGTATAGCTCGAAGCCATACCTTCTCAGCGACGAGTAAGGTATGGTAGTTTGTTTGAACTTCCAAAATTAAATCAAATTTCCAAATATTAAGGTGGGAATATATGTCGAAAAAACTGATAAGGATCTTATTCTATGTAATGACAATCCTGAGTGTTTTTGTATTGTATTTTGCGAACTCATATCTGAAAAAGGTAAAGAATGAACCTATTGTAGTGATTGAGGGCGTCAACGGAGGATTCTATCTAGATGGAAATTATTTTAAAGATCCACTGACTCTTGATGTGGGAAGGCATGAAGTGATTGGAGAATCGAAGATAGAGCTTTACAACGGTAGAGTCTTACTTGTTAAGATACCACACTTCGAGGTGGAAGTTATATGGGAGAAATAAGAACAATCGATCCAGTTAACTTGGTTATATATATTTTTTCTGCTCACATTGATTATTGGTTTGATCAGATAAAAGAAGAATTAGTGAAGGAATTTGGCCCAATAGATTATTTGAGTCCATTGTTTGATTTTGAAAAATACACTCTGTACTACAATGAGGAAATGGGTGCTGGAATCATGGGTCAATTGATTGGTTTCGAAAGACTGATCCACCCATCTCTACTTTCGAGCATCAAGGTCAAAACGAATGAGATAGAACAAGAATATGCTGTAGAGGGTAAGAGAAGGTTCAATTTGGACCCAGGTTATATCCACCATATGCAATTTGTCCTAGCCACAACCAAGATGTGGCCTCACAGAATCTACATAGGACAAGGCATCTACGCCGAGCCAACACTTATGTATATAAACGGATGCTGGAAGGATTATGATTTTACATATCCAAACTACAAAGAGGAAGTCTACAAGAAGGAACTCGAAAAGATTAGGTCTATGTATCTTGAGAAGAGAAGAGCGTACTTCAAAAAATTACAGAGAAAGTCCAGTAATACACCTGGTCAAGTTTCAGAGCAAGATTAAAGTTTGGTAAAGTATAGCATTAGAGTACTAGGAAGGTGAGTTCTTTGAAAGTTTACACAGTAACCTTAGGTTGTCCAAAAAACGAAGCGGATTTCGCTCATTTTAAGTATCATCTGCTCGACCTCGGTTATGAGATTACCGACATTTTAGAAGAGGCAGATGGTGTGGTTATAAATACTTGTGGTTTTATTGTTGATTCAAAAAGAGAGTCCATAGATACGATTCTCGAGTTTGCTCAGTACAAGAAGGGAAGACCAGATTTCAAGATATTCGTT
>DPIB01000193.1 GCA_003522805.1 Fervidobacterium sp.
GACCATGCAGTTGATTCACCAAAAGAAGTAGCTGAAATATTCAAAGCAAAGAAAGAACTCGACATAGAAGGTGCTATCCTAGTAGCCAATCCGATACAACAAGAATATGTAATCGCAGAATCAGAAGTCCAAGGTTACATTGACCAAGCTTTGAATGAGTGTTTTGAGAAAGGCATTGCAGGCAAGAATGTTACGCCATATTTACTATCAAGGGTTGCAGAACTCAGTGGTGGAAAGACGCTAAAGGCAAATATCGAATTACTTAAGAATAATGTAGAACTGGCATGTCAGATAGCAAAAGAGCTAGTAAGATAACACAGTCAATTGAACAGAAGCTAGTCCTTACAAGAACAGAGAAATTCTATTTGCAGGTGCTCGAAGCACCTGCTTATTTACTTAAGGAAAAATATATGAATGTTCAAGAACTTAACGACGAAATATATCCCAGTCCAGAAGACTTGCACACTATTCTTGAGAAACTACTCCCATTCTTGGTTTTACCAGATGAAGATGAAAAAGTGCTTGAATATGTAATTTATAACATTGACAGTAAGGGTAGGCTTAGAATATCAGAAGAAGAATTGTCAGAGGAGTTTGAGATTCCTCTTGACAAAGCAAAGTCTCTTATAAAACTACTCTTTGAAGAATTTCAGAACGAGATAGATCATTATTCAGAAAGTACAGATGGTAGCATCTATCTCTTTCCTGACGTAACAATAGATGTGAATCATGTAGAAGTGAGAAAGATAGAAGTTTCGGATCCCTTTGTCTCAAAGGCACTGCAAATGCGCGAAGAAACGCTTTATAATGTTTGTGAATTTGTTAGAGAGGTAAACGAGTATTTCTTACGTGGATATAGAAAATATCCGCAGATAGTGACCATGACACATGTGGCAAATTCTTTAGGATTGAATATAGCTACAGTAAGTAGAGCTGTTAGAAGCAAAGTTGCAAATACACCTAGGGGTATTTTACCGTTGAGGATGTTCTTTGGGAAAGGCCCAAACAAGGAACTCATAATGAATGAGATTAGAGAGCTTCTCAAGGTAGATAATAAACTTACAGACCATCAACTCATGCTTTTGTTAAGATCAATCGGTATAAACATATCTCGTAGAACCGTGAACAAGTACAGAAATATGGTCACTGATGTATCCGTGAAAGGAGAAGTGAGATGAAAATCCTTGTTATGAGTGATACACATGGGTCGCTGAAGGCTTTGAAAAATATTGAGAAACAATTGAATTTGGAGCAGTTCGATGCGATTTTTCATCTTGGAGACATCTTATATCATGGGCCAAGGAATCCGTTACCAGAAGGGTATGATCCCAAGGGCGTTGTGCAGTTGCTCAAGAATTATAAGATTGATTATATAAGGGGCAATTGTGATGCAGATGTCGATTTGAAAGTCTTAGGACTTGATGGAATGCCGAGAATATCACTAGAATATTTTGGTAACTTCTCGTTTCTCCTCATCCACGGCGAACAGTTTGAAGAGAACGATCTAGCAGAATTTGTAAGAGATAAGGATATTCATTTCGTGTTATATGGCCATACCCATATTCCAATGATAGAAGAAATTGATGGAAAAGTTGTCATCAACCCAGGTAGTACATCCCTTCCGAAGAACAATACGCCAAAAAGCCTGTTGATCTTAGAAATTGATGAACCAGTTGTTTTCGCAAAATTCTATGATCTAGCTAAGTCAAAGGTGTATATGGAGGCAAAATGGATATTGAAAGATACAAAACTATTGAGGGAACGATAGAAGATAAAATAAATATCGAAAGGTCCATATTCATAACCACGTTGAGAGGTATTGAGGATGAATATGAGGCCAAGAATTTTATTTCTGAGATGAACAAGAAATATGCGGATGCCACTCATAATTGCCCTGCTTACCGATTGATCGGTAAGCAAGGTATCATCGAATTTTCTTCCGATGTGGGTGAACCATCCGGAACGGCAGGTGTTCCAATGCTTAATTCACTTAGAAAGGCGGAACTGCTTAATGTTGCTGTTGTTGTTACCAGATATTTCGGCGGTGTCAAACTTGGGATCAGGGGATTAATAGATGCATACAGTCAAAGCGTTGAAAGAGCAATTGAAAAAGCTCAATCTCTGAAAAGCATCTTAGTGAAAAGGAAAGCATTCAAGCAAAAACTGAAGATTGATTTCGTTTCTTATGGCAAAAAAATGCAACAACTTAGCTATAAGGGGGTTACCATACTTGATATTTCGTATAGCGAAGAATATGCTTTTGTTGAGGTAATATGTAATAAACCTCTAGATTTTCCTGAAATTGTTGAAAGTGAAATCATTTATATAGCTGATATATAGCTGTACGATAAATTACAACTAAAGAAAGGGAGGAAGGGCGATGATTTCGAAGAGAGCTATTGAAACACCAGCAAGTCCTATAAGGAGGTTAGTGCCGTATTCGGATGAAGCAGAAAAAAGGGGGATACACGTATACCACTTGAACATCGGTCAACCAGATATAAAGACACCGAAGATTTGGTATGAGTACATCGAAAAATATAAACCAGAGGTCGTTGCTTATACACACTCACAGGGACTCCTAGAACTTCGTGAGGCTTTTGCAGATTACTATGCTAAGCATAATATAAACGTCAACCCCGATGAAATCACGATAACGAACGGTGGTAGTGAAGCAATAATGTTTGCGCTTGGAGTTGTTTGTGATCCAGGCGATGAAGTCCTCACTATAGAACCATTCTATGCAAACTATCTTGGTTTTGCGACGTATCTTAGCGTGAAACTTGTACCTGTAACAGCTCATCCAGAAGATGGATACAGACTGCCTTCAATGGAAGCGTTTGAAAGAGCATTGACACCAAAGACAAAGGCGATACTTTTCTCCAATCCATCAAATCCAACAGGAACAGTCTATACTTATGAAGAAGTGAAACGGATTATTGAATTTGCAAAAAAGCACGATCTCGTCATCATTTCAGATGAAGTGTACAGAGAGTTCACATTTGATGGAAGAAAGCATGTGTCTGCATTTCATTTTGAGGGTATAGAAGATAGACTGATAATCGTTGACAGCATTTCAAAACGATATAGTGCTTGCGGTGCAAGAATAGGTGTGCTGGTTACAAAGAACAAAGAGTTCTCCAAAGGTGTTCTCAAATTTGCTCAGGCAAGACTCTGCCCAGCGGAAACATCCCAGTACGGCGCTATAGGTCTTCTCAAACTTGGTGATGAATACACAAATAGTGTACGCGATGAATATCAGAAAAGAAGAGATGCAACGTACGAGGCAATGAAAAAAATACCTGGTGTTGTTGTACACAAACCGGAAGGAGCTTTCTATTTGGCAGCGAAATTACCAGTAGATAATGCTGAGGATTTCATAATATGGATGCTTAAAGAATTTAACATAAACGGTAAGACTACAATGGCCTCTCCACTAAACGGTTTCTATGTTACTCCGGGCGCGGGTGTGAGTGAAATAAGAATTGCATATGTGCTTGAATCGGAAAAACTTACCGAAGCGGTGGAAATACTGGGGGAAGGAATAAACGAATACAATAAGTCCAAGTAGTACAAAATGACCACTTGAAAACGCAATAGTTAAATGATACAATATATGTGCTTTTATAAAGGATGAGTCTGAGCACATGGTAAGCCGAGGTGGCGGAATTGGCAGACGCGGTTGACTCAAAATCAACAGAGGTTAGGCCTCGTGCGGGTTCAAGTCCCGCCCTCGGCACCAAATAGATATGCAATCAAATAGAAGGTAGGCACTTGAGTTTATGTGCCTACCTTTCTTTGATACCACCCTACGTGCCACCCGGTATACGGTGATTCAATAGGCTTCTTGATTTCCTTCTTGTGACATCGTTTCTTTCCCTCTTAGGGATAGATGAGTTTCTCGGCTTTTCTACACAATTGTCAAGTTCCACCTCACGATGGACACCCTTACTTCTGACTCGCGTTTTCCCACTACCAGACCACAACGGACTTTCACCGTCAAGCTATCTCTCATGCTGGGCAACACCATCAAAAAGCGGTGGGTTTTAAACCACCGCTTTTTAATTGAACAATTCCGCATGATTTGATCAATTACATCTGCAAGGAGCAAGGATTTAGCCTAGTAATCTCAAAACGTTCATGTTATTGATATTAGACTGTGAAACAACACCTGCTGTAGCTTGCGAGAGCAAATTGGTTCTGACCAAATCCATCATATTACGTGCAGCATTTGTATCATTTAATGAACTCACGGAGGAGGTATTCAAAACGGTGTTACCCAAATTTCTTGCAGCATTGCCTAGTTTATTTAAAGTTTCATCAACATAATCTCTAGTTTTAGCAACATTTTGAATCGCATTATCAAGAACCTTTAAAGCATTCTGAGCATTTTCTGCACTGCTCACATTGGCATCTTCGAGTTCTAAACTCTTAATGTCCATGCCCGGGAGGGTGATACCCAATTGCTCTTGGTTCACACCTAACTCAACTTGCATATTTCTTATATCACCGCCAAGTACTCTCTTACCATCGTAGGTTGTTTGTTCAACAACCCTGTCGACACTCTGTGACAATCGAGAAAACTCTTTTTGAAGCGTTGTCCTTTCACTGTTGCTCAAAGTATCCCTTGAAGCTTGTACTGCCAGTTCCTTCATTCTTTCGAAACTAGTACTAATGTTTTGAAGACCACCTTCTGCAATACTCATAACTCCAATTGCGTTGTACGTACTTGCCATTGCTTCACGATAATCATTGATTTGTGAACGCATCCTTTCAGCAATAGTACCAGTAGAAATGTTCCTCGTAAATGGTACAGCAGTCTGAGACGAACTTTGAACGTTTGATACCTGCTCATTTTGTAAGCTTTGTAAATACCTTATGGACCATGTTCCAAGGTTGTTGTTTACTCTCATAAAAAACACCTCCCAAGGGCATGGACATAGAAGCAGAAAAAATAGAGTTATGGCACCATTATCTCATTGTTACCATTACTCTCTCTATTCAACATATTAGACCTATAGAATATTGAAATCGTTCAAATATTCTAGAAAAATATATTTTTTGTTTTGGCAGGAGCTGAGAATTGAAATAAGGATAGAAATTTTTTGAAGAAAAATAATAAACGGTGTAAAGTTTTCAAATAACATTCCGATAATAACTGTGAAATCGAGGGCGCCCTTGAGGAGTTTAGTAGTAATTCAGGAAAAAAACACATGGAGGTG
>DPIB01000153.1 GCA_003522805.1 Fervidobacterium sp.
TAAGGGTCGTTTGACCAAACTTCTTTCGAAATCCCCCACCTCTATAGGTGGTGGGATGGTTTAACGTTATTATTGATCCACTGCAACGATGATTCTTCCTAGTGCATATTTCCTAGCAGATAGTAATGTCAGTGGCCGTCTATCAACTTTGTTTTGGTGAATGCCATCCGGCATTTCTGCAGCATCCCATATCCAGATATTGCCATACTTATCAGATGTTTCAAATATTACAACATGATCGTATACAGTATCCTCATTCATATCGAAGAAGATCAGATCACCTTTTTTTAAATCTTTTACGTCAGCTATAGGTTTCGTATTATATCTATATAGATTATCTGCTGTGACATCATAAACAAGATAGCTCTTGTAAACGAGTTTCTTGAAACCTAATTGATTAAGAAGATAAATAATAAGTCCACTACAATCTATACCAACAGAATCTGTTCCACCCCAAACATACGGTGTGTTCTTCAGACCCCTTAACGCAGAAAAAAACTTCTCTATTTCCTGATTTGTCAACTCTCTTGTCGTAAGTGAGAAAGAACACACAACAAATAAAATAAGTATGGACAGAGTAATTAGTTTAATTGCCGATCTTGAAATCATGTTCACAATCCCACGTCCTTTCATGACAAATTCCTTCTTTCTTGATTAATTATACCATCGAGAGTAAATGTGGTGCAAGTCTGAAGATATGGTATAATCTTAGTGAAACACATTTTATTGTCAATAACCAAGCTAATGGTTAGATCCTCTAAAGTTTTGTTTTACCTTTGATATTTCTGCAAATTCTCTTAGAATTCGATACAAAATCAAGAAATAATCAAGAACTGAAAAGGAGGTCTTTTGAATGGAGTGGGTATATATAAAGGATCTAAAAAACTATGTAGAAAGAGATGTCGAACTCAGAGGTTGGGTAAGAAGAAAAAGATCGAGTGGAAAAATTTCTTTTATCGAAATGAGAGATGGAAGTGGTTTTGTCCAGGTTGTCATAGAGAAATCGACTGTTGGTGACGATAATTTCGCTCAAGCAGACAAATTACGTCTAGAGTCTTCTTTAATCGTACGTGGCAAGGTGAGGAAAGATGAGAGAGCACCTAACGGAGTAGAGATACTTGCCAACGAAGTAATACCAGTGCAGATTCCGTCTGAAGATTTTCCGATCCAGAAGCCTGATCATAGTATAGAGTATTTAATGGACCATAGACATCTATGGCTTAGGGCAAAGAGACAGTTTCATGTATTGAGGATAAGAGATGCAGTGATGAAGGCTATCAGAAAGTTCTACTGGGAAAGAGATTTCGTACAAGTTGACACTCCTATATTTACAGGCGCAATTGGTGAGAGTGCAGGGAATTTATTCGAGATAGATTACTTTGATTATGGTAAAGTCTATCTTGCACAGACAGGTCAACTCTATCTTGAGGCAGCATGCATGGCCCTTGGCAAGGTATTCAATCTTGGCCCAACATTTAGGGCAGAAAAGTCCAAAACAAGAAGACACCTCATAGAGTTTTGGATGAACGAAGCGGAAGTTGCTTACTATGAGCATGAGGATAATATTAGACTTCAAGAAGATCTTGTCTACTATATCGTTCAGTATGTACTTAACAATGCCTATGATGACCTCATCGCAATTGGTAGAGATGTTTCGAAGTTGGGAAAAGTTCAGAAACCATTTCCGAGGATGACCTATACAGAGGCTGTCGAGTTTTTGCAAAAACATGGTTCTGATATCAAATGGGGCAATGATTTAGGTGCGGATGAAGAAACGACACTTTCAAAACAGTTTGATAGTCCACTTTTTGTGACCCACTACCCGAGACATGTAAAGGCATTTTACATGCAACCTGATCCAAGTAATCCAGAGGTTGTTCTCTGCGATGATCTGTTGGCATCCGAGGGTTATGGTGAGATAATTGGAGCGTCACAGCGTATACATGATTATGATCTAATGATTGAAAGATTGGAAGAAAACAATCTACCAATTGACAAGTACGATTGGTATCTCGATCTCCGACAATTTGGCAGCGTACCGCACAGTGGATTTGGGCTTGGAGTTGAAAGAACGATAGCTTGGATTGCTGGTCTCGAGCATATCAGAGAGGCAATACCATTTGCAAGGACTCTGTATAGAATCCACCCATAAGTGGTAAATGATAATGATATTTTACCCATGAGTTTCTCAAGTGATTCTTGATAGGAGGGATACACTTGATCTGGTATGTACTCATAATGTTCTTCACAGGCTTCTTACTTGGGAGATTTATCAAAAGCGAATGGATCAAGAAGTATAAGATAATCATGATTCTCACCATGCTATTATTGTTCTCATTAGGGCTGGAAATAGGTGCCAATGATGAATTATTCGAACAGATAGATACGATATTCTTATATGGGTCTTTGATAGCTTTGTTTGGGAGTTTTGGGAGCTTTTTTGTAGGATACATACTGGAAAAAGCAGGGAAGGCAGGTACCAAAAAATGAGTGCAGTACTTCTGCTATCTTCTGTTTTTGCTGGGTTGCTAATTGGAAGAGTCACACATTTTCAATTCCCGGGGAACTTTGTTCAAATATTCCTTTATCTACTAACCTTTGCAGTTGGAATCGATTTAAGCAAAGAAAAGATAGAGAAGAGGTTCATAAAAGATATAGTTTTGACAATCATATCCACTGTGGTAGGAACACTTGGATTTGCGTATATATTGTCATTCTTCATTCCACTAAAGAAACTCGAAACACTCTTAGCAGCATCTGGTTTCGGATGGTATAGCCTTTCAGCAGTAATCATTGGCAATTCGTACAGTGCATACATCGGTAGTATATCATTTTTTGCCAATGTGTTAAGAGAGTTGTTGGCGATCATCATCTCACCATTTGCTATCAAGAAATCAAAGTATGGAACAATATCAGTCGCAGGTGCAACATCGATGGATACCCTTCTTGGGATCATCACGATGTACAGTGACCGTGAAACTGCTTTGGTCTCATTTGGACATGGATTCATAATATCGATGCTTGTTCCTATTGTAGTAAACATGTTCTTGACTTTCTTGACCTAATACTTATAACAGTACTTATAATCCTTAGAACTATCGAACTATCGAACTTTGCTACATATGGCTATATATGATGTTAATCTCATTTCAGAGACGCAC
>DPIB01000107.1 GCA_003522805.1 Fervidobacterium sp.
AGGCGTTGATGAGTGCTTACAAAAACAAAACGGGTGAGAGAAACGTTGAGATTGTTATAAATAAACTATCAGGTGAAATTGAGGCATATCAGATGCTGGAAGTTGTCGACAAGGTTGAGAATGAACATTTGCAAATTTCACTTGATGATGCCCTGAAAATCAAGCCAGATGCAGTAATTGGAGATATTGTTAAGAAAAAGATGAATATCAAGAAACTTGGTAGATTTGCTGTCCAAGTCGCCAAGCAAGTGCTTATTCAGAAAATCAGAGAGATCGAAAAGGAAAAACAGTATGAAAGGTATTCTGACCTTGTAAGAAGGGTCGTTACAGCGGAAGTGTTGAGGGTAACTCCTGAGTTCTTGGATATAAGGATAGGGAAACTGGAGACACATTTGCCAAACAAAGAGTGGATTCCTGGCGAGACTTTTGAACAATCCGATCTCATAAAGGTCTATGTTAGAGATGTTAAAAGAGATAAGAAAGGTCCAAAGATAATTGTTAGTCGAACTGATCCAGAATTTGTTGTAGGTCTCTTAGAACTTGAGGTACCTGAGATCGAAAATGGTATAATAGAAATAGTGAAGGTTGTTAGAGAACCTGGCGTACGTACAAAAATGGCCGTCATTTCCCATGACGCAAAAGTTGATCCAGTAGGTTCTTGCATAGGTCATGAAGGTTCAAGGATTATCTCAGTGTTGAAAGAACTGAAGTTCGAGAAACTTGATGTTATAAGATGGTCAGACGATCCAAAGGAACTCATTGCGAATGCGTTACTTCCTGCATCTGTCGTTGATGTCGAAATATTGGATTATGAAGCAAAGGCTTCACGAGTCCTGGTGTCGCCAAATCAACTCTCTTTAGCGATCGGTAAGGCTGGACAAAATGCTAGACTTGCGGCAAAGTTGACTGGTTGGAAGATAGATATTAAACCCGTTATGAATGCTTGACAGCTTGTATCATATCTGAATATCTAAGGAGCGATACTATGCATGTGGATAATCTTAAGAAGGAATTGAAGGATAGGCAGTACAGAATGACTCCTCAAAGAGAACAAGTTTTAAAGGTTTTTTTGGAGACTAATAGCGAACACCTTGGCGCAGAAGAGGTCTATAGATACCTTTTAAATAAGAGAATAAATGTAAGTAAGGCAACTGTTTACAGAACAGTCGATTTACTTGTTGAACTTGGTTTTCTAAGAAAACTACAGTTCGATGAAGGTGTCTACAGATATGAGCTTGTTGACAAAGATAGCAAGCATTCGCATTTTATCTGCAACTCTTGTGGGAAGATATATGAATTGAAGAACGAACTCTCACCGGAAAAAGTTCTTCGCGAATACATATTATCACTCGAAAAGCTTGGATATAAGACAGATGAGATAGACCTGAAATTTAGAGGGACCTGTCCCAAGTGTGCCAAGAAGATGAAAAAGACGGTTCGATGATCTTACAAGCTCGTAAGCGCATTATCCTCGACGTTTGATTTGGCATGTTCAGACCACATGAGGTAGATTGCAAACGTTGCTGCAAATGCAAGGGAGATTATGAAATGATTTGGCAATGATGGGAGTTTTGAAAAGATGTGGGCTACAGCTTTTGTAAACCATGAAAACGGTTGCAAGCCGTAAAGTATGAGAGATGATATGGCATAGAGCTTGATTGAGTAGAATATATACGCCGCAGTTAATCCAAACATCACGATCTCAACTGGAAAACTGACAAGCATCGTTGCAATGATTGAGAATGGGTTCACAGAGCCTATGAGTGCAACAAATGGCGAGCTTCCAAGAAATCCACCTATATTTGCAGTTATGTTGTTTGTTGAGGCAAAAACCCCGAGCGTTGCAAAAAATGTCATGTAAAAGGATAAAGATAGTGCTATTCCAGGTTCTGAAAGGACCATAGCAATCCCGACTAATGAGACCAAGTTAATCGGATTGATTTTTATATCTAGCACTCTTAGCAATGTCCACAAGTATATCATTAGTAGCGCACGGATGGATGGTATGTTCATACCAGAGCCTATTACGAATATTGTTGGAAAGATCAGAGCTATCAAAATCTTCGGTATTTTCTTGTATGTGAATAGTCCAGCTAGGGATAGAGAGAAGATGTAAAGTAGGCTCACATGCATTCCTGAAACGCAGAATATGTGATAAAGGCCACTCTTTACAAAATCATCGTCTCTAGCTGATTTGCCAAAGAGATTCTGGTAGAATGGGTCTATAGCATTTGCGAATGACCTAAACGAATCAAATTGTAGGTATGTTTTGTTGATGAATGAATTGTAGTCTGTTGTTGTAGCATAAAACGTCGGCTTGATGTAGTATCTTGGGTGACTCGTCGTCTTTCTTAGTTCACCCTTGGCGTAGACTATGGTACCTAAAGGCTCTTCTGAGTATATATTTACATCGAAGTTCAGTTTTTTCCAGTTCTTTCCATCGAAGTAGGACAAATTCAATACTGAACTACCGGAATTGACTGCCTTTACACTACCGACGAATTCTGTATCCTTCAGGTCCACGTTCGGGACAGTTAGGATATTGGCAAGTATAAAAAGGAATATGAACATAGCAAATCGTGGGCGTTTGTAAAACATGATCGGGAGAATTAATAATAAAGGTGGGAACTTAATGTACGTTCCCACCAACGCTCCCAAAATGGAGATACCGAAATAAAAAAAAGAAAGATACGATAAAGAGCCCAATCTTGAATACACCCCCATAGTTGGTAAAGGCCTGCAGTGAACTACCCCTCAGAGCATGGGACT
>DPIB01000015.1 GCA_003522805.1 Fervidobacterium sp.
TTCGAAAATCTGTAGAATGGCTTTTCTGCATTTGAGAATATATCATTCATCACATGCCTTCTGCTCCCTGCAAAGATGAACGTTGTATTCTTGAACATCATTTAGAAAGAAATACAAAATCATCCCATTAGATAATATTAATTCTTGGACGATAAAAAATTAGGAGAGAGGCTGTTATGAATAGAAAAATTGAATAAACATGAAGCAGGAGGTTTGATATGTACGAAAGAATCATCAAGCTTATAGAAACCAACGAATTTAACAAGGCACTTGAACAGATTGAAAAACTCCAGCAAACTGATCCAAAGAAGTACAACTTTTCAGGTCTTGTGCATTTCAAAAAAGGAGTCCTTAACAAGGCAAAAGAAGAATTCGAAAATGGTCTGAAACTATCACCAGTTGATTCAGACCTTCTGTTTAATTATGGTTATCTACTTAAAGAACTAGGTCAAGAGATGGAAGCTTGGCGCTATCTCATGAGGATACACAACAAAGATTGGGCAACGTACGATCTGCTTGGTGACATAGAGTACAAAAACAGAAGCAAAGTAGCTGCACTTAGATTTTACAAAAAGGCTGCAGAACTAGCTGATAATGAAGAAATGAAAGCGAAGTTCTTGGCGGTACAAGAATCAATTAAGAGCAATACGAAAATCGCATTCCTATGTTTGCCTGGGCTTGACAATTTTCTCAAAGACATAGTGGATGCGTTCTCGCTTGCATACGATGTGAGGTTGGTAGTAACAAGAAAGGATGAAGAAATAGCAGAAGCAATAAGATGGGCAGACATAGTATGGTTAGAATGGGCAAATGAGATGACGGTCTTTGCAACAAACAATGTGCCTGAGATAACAAAAAAGAAAGTAATTTGCAGATTGCACAGCTACGAGACATTTAGCTCATTCCCAGAGCAAATAAATTGGAACAATGTAGACAATCTTGTTTTTGTTAGCAAACACATCAGACGTATCTTCCACGATTTACATCCAGATGTAAGGATCGATCCAAGGAAAGAATTGATCGTTCAAAACGGTGTAGATTTGGATAGATTCAGATTCTCAGTGCATGAGCCGGGGTACAACTTGGCAGTTGCTGCACATATAAACTACAAGAAAGATCCAACGATGTGGATTCAAATAGTAGCCAAGTTGGATGAAATAGACAAAAAATACAAATTACACATAGCAGGAGATTTTCAAGATCCGAGGTATGGTGTATATTTTGATTACATAAAGAGAGAGATGAATATAGAAAATAATCTTATACTACACGGATGGGTAGAAAACGTTGATGAATTCTTAAAAGACAAGAACTATGTCTTATCTACAAGCATACATGAAAGTTTCGGGTACAACATAGCGGAAGGAATGGCAAGGGGGATCAAACCCATCATCCACAACTATGCTGGAGCTAAGGAACAATGGCCAAAGGAACTCATTTATAACACAATAGACGAGGCAGTGGAGAAGATCATCGATAAGGACTATGATTCGGAGAGATATCGTAGATTTATTGAAGACAGTTGTCCATTACAAAAGCAGATAGTTTGCATTGAGAATCTGTTGAATAGCGATTTCACTGGATTGCAGGATAAATTAAGAAGTGCACTGGTTACAGCATACGATAAGAGAACGTTCGAGAATGAACTGCAAGAATACAGAGGAAAAATCAAAAAACTGAGTGAGCATATTGATGAATCTTCAGATGAAATTTTTTCCAAGGTGAACAATTCAAACACCGTTGTAAGTATAATAACTCCATCGTTTAATGGCTCAAAATTTCTTCCCCAGTTATTAAATTCTCTGCGAATGCAAATCAAGGCTCAGGAAATAGAATGGATAATTGTTGACGACTGTTCGGACGATGATAGTATAGAGTTTTACGAATCGCTCTCTTCCGAAACTACGATAGGAAAGATAAGGATTTTTAGAAATAGATCAAACGTTGGAGCAGCGCTTTCACTGAAAAGAGGTGTTAACCTATCCTCATCTGATATCATAGCATGGGTTAGCGCGGATGATTGTTACATCAGCAATGACAAAATCCAAAAAGATCTGCAGATGCTCAGTTTAGATAAAGATATAGTGTTTTCAAGATACACGCTCCTTGGTCCAAGCCCATCAGATGGACAAATGGTTAAGGTGATTGGTGATTTTAGCTCTGACAAATATTCCAATCTACTGAACATTATGATATCTAACCCGTTGAATGGCTCTTCCATGGTGATGAAAAAGGACGCCTACCACGAATGTGCAGGATTCAATGAGTTTCTCGTGAATACTGATGGCGATTTCGACTTATGGGCAAGGGCCATGCTCTTGCAAAAGAAAATAGCCTTTTCTGATACTATAGTTTTCAATACACAGCATTCCAGTCAAACAAGCAGAAGTATTTGGAAGATGGTAATTGGGTGCAATATTACGAGGTTATCATATGTAAAACTTCTTGAACAAACAGGCGAAATTGAGGCTATAAGCAATAAGTTCATGAGAATGCATGATGTTGACAAAGTACTACTTAACCTCGTGGCCAGCTACAGATATGCATGGCTCGTAAGACTTTTTCAACAAAGTTTGGTTGTGCCAAAGGATTACAAAAAACTCTTTGAAGATCTGCCGGATGAATTGAGATCGTTCTTGGATGCAATCGACAATTTAAGTGACGAATTTATGAATACTAGTACCTTTCAACAGTTCGCTAACCATTACAAAATGCTCATAGGAAAGGGGAATAGAGTTTAAACCATCCCACCACCTATAGAGGTGGGGGATTTTGAG
>DPIB01000202.1 GCA_003522805.1 Fervidobacterium sp.
GTGCGTCTCTGAAATGAGATTATCGAGACACTAAGCTAGATATGTCGTGATTTGTCTGACAAACTCCTCGAGATCCATATCGATTTTCAGGTATGCATACTCGTCAAGACCCGTATGACCTTTGTTTACTATTAACAGTTTTGCACCCTTTCTTAAAGCATATACCGGTAACTGAGCTGCTGGATAGACTAGTAACGAGGTTCCCATTGCGATAAAGGTATCACATTCTGATGACCAAAGCTCCGCCTTCCTGTACTCTTCCATCGGTAGCATCTCACCGAAGAAGACTATATCAGGTTTGGTTAATCCTCCACAAGTACACCTGAAGTTCCTGCTGATTAGTAACTCTTTTTGTTGTTCATCCAATATCTCATATCTTTTCATGCATTTTATGCAATGCCATGTCCTCACTGTACCATGTATTTCAGCAACATTTACAGAACCCGCCTTTGTATGGAGCCCATCTATGTTCTGCGTTACCACACCCTTTACTACACCTGCTCTTTCAAGTTGTACAAGGAACTTATGGACTATATTCGGTTGAGAGTCTAACATTTCAAATAACCCTTCCCTTGCGAATTCGTAGAACTTTTCGGGATTGGAATTGAAAAAGTCAATGTCAAAGATCTCTTGACCATATCTTGAATAGAGTCCATTTGGACTCCTGAAATCTGGAATGCCACTCGGCACACTTACACCTGCACCTGTCAAAACCGCCACAGATTTTGAATCATTCAGTGTCTGGGCAAATTCACGGATTTTATCGTTCATAGATACTCCCTCCAAGTACTTCTATTTCCTATTTCTCTAGATCTTATTTCCAATCGATATCAGATAATCCACTGTATCCTCAAATGTCATCCTATCTCTTATGCCTTGCCGCAAGAAGGTGTTTATTTCGTCTATCAGTTGAATTGATTTATCGATTTTTGGATTAGTCCCTTTTTTATAAGCTCCCACATCAATGAGGTCTTTGGCATCATTGTACGTTGCCATTATGTCTCTTAATGCTCTTACAGCCTGCATGTGCTCCGGCTTTACAACGTCTATCATTAGCCTACTGATACTCATAAGCACGTCAATTGCAGGAAAATGGTTGCCTTCAGCTAATTTCCTTGATAACATGATATGTCCATCAACAATTCCACGAACGGTGTCTGATATGGGTTCGTTAAAATCATCCGCTTCGACAAGGACTGTGTAAATACCTGTGATACTACCTTTATCGGAGTTTCCAGCTCGTTCCAAAATCTTAGGCAGCTGTGCAAATACACTTGGCGGATATCCTCTGGTTGTTGGTGGTTCACCGATTGCTAATCCAACTTCTCTTTGAGCCATTGCCCAACGTGTTAGAGAGTCTACCATGAGCATCACTGCATAACCTTTATCCCTAAAATACTCCGCAATCGTGGTTGCAGTGAGCAGTGCCTTGATCCTCAATAAGGCAGGTTGATCTGAAGTTGAAACTACAACTACTGATCTGCTTAAACCCTCTTCTCCGAGATCTTTCTCTAAGAACTCTCTGACTTCTCTACCACGTTCACCAATCAATCCAATGACATTTATATCCGCGGTCGTGTTTCGTGCTATCATACCAAGCAGTGTGCTCTTTCCAACTCCACTACCTGAGAATATACCGATACGTTGTCCTTTACCAATTGTAAGAAATCCGTCTATAGAACGGACTCCCAATGGAAGTGGTTCAAGTATACGTTTCCTAATGAGTGGGTTTGGTGCTTCACTGACTATGGGTCTGTACTCTTTTAGGTTAAGCCTCTTGCCGTCTATTGGCCTACCTAGCGCATCTATTACCCTTCCCTTTATCTCTTCACCAACAGGAATACTTACGGTCCTTCCAGTCTTAATAACTTGGCAACCCTTTTTGAGCCCCGTGACATCTTCCAAAGGCATTAATATAGAGAATTCTTCTTTAAACCCTACAACTTCTGCTAGGGATTTCTTGTCACCAACGATGATCTTGCAAAGTTCACCAAGTGCAGCATCTGGACCCTTGGATTCTATTGTAAGCCCTATGATCTTTTGCACTTCCCCTATGTAATCGTATGGATTCATCTTTTTCAAGCTATCTTCCACACTTTCAAGCAGTTTCAAATTCTGCTCCCATTTTTCCATTATTCACTGAATCCTCCCAAACAGTTTTATATTCCACCAACTATTCTTTCTTGTTTATGTTGAAAACCTCTTCGAATATCTCATCAAGTAATGTTAGTTGAAAATTTAGCGTCGTGTCTATTGTTCCGATATCTGTTTCTGCCACAACGCCGGATTCGACCGCTGGATCTGAAATGAGTTCAAAACCTTGCGATTTGATCCTGTTTATAATTTCTTCTTCTAGGCTTCTCATATCATTCGGATTGATCCTTATTTTCACTTTTGTTGCGCTTACTAGATGTGATAAGACCTTTTTCAATTTTCTCTTTGTGACGTCACTGTCGATCTCTTTTTCCAAAAACTTTTCTGCAAGTCTTTCTGAGACTGACGTCATTTTCTCAGAATACAAGTCTAGCAAGTTATTCAATGCTTTCTCAAATGTATCCAAGATAGTCTGGAGTTGCTTGTTTACAGCCTCAATGCTCTTTTGCGCCTCTTCTTGGGCCTGTGCAATTATATCTTCAGCACTTTGATTTGCTTGCGATATGATGTAAACATACTCCTCTTGAGCTTGATCAAGAATTTTGTCCGCCTGGAGACGAGCTTCTGATATGATTCTCTCCGCTTCCTTATTAGCTTTTGCGACCATTTCCAATGTTTTCTCTCGCTTTTCTTCATCTTGAACTACATTTCTTGTCTTATCTTCCTCAATTCTGTTTTCAATTTTTAATGGTGCATCAAGATAAACATATCGTTTTCTTATTAGCAAAGAATCAACTCCTTCTATGTTTCAAATCTTCTTGATCTTTACATACAAGTTTAATTGCTTAATCGCCTATAAACAATGTTGGGCACAAGGTGCCCAACATAGCATTTATGTCTTCAACAATATCACTCGATTGGT
Source organism: Fervidobacterium sp. (assembly GCA_003522805.1). GTDB lineage: Bacteria > Thermotogota > Thermotogae > Thermotogales > Fervidobacteriaceae > Fervidobacterium. Next base: position 3,017 of record DPIB01000202.1, read on the forward strand.
CTTGTAGTGCGATCTTGGTACCTTGTTTTGTTACATGATGTTAATATTCCAAGTGTTTTATTCCTTTTTCAACTATTTCTTTTGTATCTCGTGCAATCATGAGTTCTTCGTTTGTGGGGACAACAAGTACTTTCACTTTTGAATCTGGTGCTGATATTACTTTTTCTTCACCTTTCACACTGTTCTTTTCATCATCAATACTTAAGCCAAGGTATCCAAGGTAATTCTCGCAGACCTCTTTTCTTGTAGAAGGTGAATTTTCACCAACCCCTGCGGTAAATGAAATTGCATCTACACCGTTCATTGCTGCAACATAGCTACCTATATACTTTGCAATTCTGTATTCGTAGATGTCGAGTGCTAGTCTGCAGACTGAATCTCCTTGTGATGCTTTCTCTTCTATATCTCTCATGTCTGAGCTAAAACCATCTGTAAGTCCGAGCATCCCGCTTTTCTTATTCAGAATCGTGTAGATTTCTTCTGAAGCCATGCCTTCTCTTTCCATTAAGAATGTTACGATCGATGGATCGATATCTCCAGAGCGCGTACCCATAACAAGCCCTTCGAGTGGTGTAAAGCCCATAGAGGTATCGATACTTCGGCCATTCATGACTGCAGCAATCGACGCACCGTTACCAAGATGAACCGTGATTATCTTTGATTTATTATAGTCTATCCCTAGTATTTCTGCAGTTCTCTTTGAGACATATCTATGACTTGTCCCATGAAATCCATACCTTCTGATTTTATATTTCCTGTAGTATTCATATGGTATTGCATAAATATATGCTTTTGCAGGCATTTTTGAATGGAACGCAGTGTCAAATACTGCAACATTTGGAACACCTGGTAATAGTTTCATTATTGCCTTTATACCCATGATATTTGGTGGGTTATGAAGTGGTGCAAGATAGGAGTACTCTTCAAGTGCACTCATCACTTCATCGTCTATAAGCACTGATCCAGAAAATTTTTCGCCACCGTGAACAACTCTATGACCTACCGCATCTATTTCTTTAAGATCACTTACGCCTCCAAAATCTCCATCAACAACGAGTTCAAGGACATACTTCAAGGCTTCTTCATGATCTTTCATAGGTTTTTCAACAGTCGTTTTCCGGTCTTCCTTTTTGTGAACAATCTGGCTACCCGGAATTCCTATTCTCTCTGCCAGACCTCTACAGAGTACTTGTTCTGTTTCCATGTCAAGAAATTGGTATTTAACAGACGAACTACCACAGTTTATTACTAGAACTCGCACTTCAACCCCCTCC
>DPIB01000057.1 GCA_003522805.1 Fervidobacterium sp.
TTAGCATTTAAGCAAAGTATAATGAAAATTTTAAAAGGAGATGAATTAAAATGACTCAATGGGAAAATGCTATAAAAAGCATAATAACACAACAGATGGAGATATGTGCAAGGAATGAAGATGTAGCAGTGGAGCAAATAATAAGATCACTTAAGAATGGATTAGCAGTTATCCCAGCAAATAGGTTGCACACGAATCTTACATTACCTTCAATTATCGGAAAAGGCTTTAGAGTCAAAGTTAATGCAAATATTGGCACATCTTTTGGTCATGCAGATTTAAAAGAGGAATTAGAAAAGCTAAAAGTTGCCATAGAAACTCAAGCTGATTCTGTAATGGACCTCTCTACCTGGGGTGATCTAAGAGAGATAAGGAAAGAGATTTTAAAGAATTCTCCAATTCCCGTAGGTAGTGTGCCAATATACAGTGCTTCAGTAAAGGCATTTGATTCAAAAAAGAGTGTCATAGATTTTACTGAAGAAGATTTTATCAACATGGTTTTATCACATGCGGAAGATGGTATTGACTTCATGACAATTCATGCTGGTATTACCAACAGGACTCTTCAACGATTAAGAAATGGGAATCGGATCTTGAAGATGGTAAGCCGCGGTGGTGCTATAATAACCGGTTGGATGTTAAAGAATGGCAAAGAAAACCCATTCTACGAACATTTTGATGAGATATTAGACATAGCTCACGATTATGATGTGACGATAAGTCTTGGCGATGGTATGAGACCAGGTTCAATTATTGATGCAACAGATCCTCAGCAAATTGAAGAATTGCTAGAGATGCAGGAATTGGTGGAAAGAGCATGGGGAAAAGGGGTTCAAGTTATGATCGAAGGGCCTGGACACGTACCACTCAATGAAATAGAAGCAAATGTAAAATTGATGAAGAAGATAGGAAAAGGGGCACCAATCTTTTTGTTAGGTCCATTGCCAACTGATAGAGGTGTAGGATATGATCATATAGTTGGTGCCATTGGAGGTGCTTTAGCGGGTTACTTTGGGTGTGATTTCCTATGTTATGTTACACCGTCTGAACATGTCTCATTGCCAGATATTGAAGATGTAAGAGAAGGGATTGTGGCAAGCCGTATAGCTGCTACGGTTGCTGATGTTGCAAAAAGATCGAAAAAAGCTTTAGAACTTGAGAAACAAATGGCGGTTGCAAGGGTGAATTTCAATTGGGAGAAGATGTTTGAATTGGCAATTGATTCTCGAGTAGCTTTGGAAAAATATAGTAAAAGGCCATATGATGATAAAGGTTGTTCTATGTGTGGCCCATTCTGTGCTATCAAGGTTACAGAAGAGTTTACATTAAAGGGTACATGATTTCGGACTCTCTTAATTTTGGATCTTTTAGGAAGGGTTATTATGACTAGAAAGAAGGGAATTTCAACAAGTTTGATCAGAGCCAATGTTGAGGAATTGAATACGTTACCGATTTCCGAGCATTATGAATTGACGTTCTTCAATCATGATGATTTGGGAAGAGTAATGGACTTCTTAGAACAAAGAAAAGCAACTTTTGGCGTTCATGCACCGTTCATCTATAGATATATAAGCAAACATCCATATCCAACTTCAGATGATATGTTACTTCGGAGAGATACATATCAAATTAATCTGCAGTGTGCAGTACTTGCACACGGGATCAATGCTGAATACATGGTAATTCACTTCCCAAATGCAGTTCAAAAAGACAGATGGCTTAACAATAGAAAGATACTTGAAGATGCTATAAATGGTATATCCATGGCACTTCAACACATTCCCGTTCGTATCGAAAATGTGTACATGAATGATGTATTCCATACAGCTGAAGATTATCTTTGGATTTTGAAAGAAAGTGGAACTCATATGTGCATCGATATTGGCCATTTACTGATTGACTCTGAAATCTACAACTTAGACCCGATTGAATTCATTTCAAAATGTCTTCCACGTCTTGCTGAGATTCACATATATTATGCAGATTTAGAAACATATAGTAAATGTCATCATGCCCCATGGGGCGATTCTAGAGAGTTTCGCAAGATTCTGGATTTTATACACGAAATATCAAAAACTTTGCCCTTGGATCTTATTATAGAACCATCAGACGATTGCAGTGCAGGATTAGAGGAACTAATTGATTATTGGGAGGGAGTATGATGCTACTTGTTGTATCAGGTTTTGACCCTTCAGCAGGTGCAGGGATTCTGCAAGATGTGAAATCACTTTCTCTACTTGGTATTACAGCGATGGGGGTTGTAAGCGCACATACGGTTCAAAATAGTAATAAAGTGTTCTCTTTGATTTTCAGAAAGTGGGAAGAAATAGACAGAGAATTGACAGTCTTGCCTGAGCCAGATTTCATAAAGATAGGTCTTGCGTCCCCTGAAATAGTTAAACTAGTCAGAGAAAAGTTTAAGAATGCTAAAATCATCTGGAATATAATTCTGAGTTCAAGTTCTGGATATTATTTTGAATCTGAACAATCAATTCTAGATAATTTGAAATTTGCAGATTATGTTGTCTTAAACAACGACGAAGCTAAGAGATTGAACTTGTCTCCTTCTGAAAAATGTATAGTAACTTGTGGACATGATGCCAATAATAAGGATGTGATAAGAGTTCTTTATAAACATGATATTTATGAGATTAAACGTGTGTATGGCCAGATGAGTAGCTCGTTTCATGGAACAGGTTGCGCCTTTTCAAGTTTATTGACAGGATTTCTTTCTTTAGGTTATCCTGTCACTCATGCAATACAATCAGCAATGGAAGTTCTTGAGAAAGTGCTAGAACTAAGCACTGAAGTCCAACAGGTTCAAACAGAAAAACTCGCAAGAAATTGGATGAAGAGTGATGCGATAGATTCTCTTGAAAAGATAATTCCAGAAATAGAAGCAATAGGTGAATACACTATTCCAGAGGTAGGGCAGAACATTTCATACGCAATGCCTTGGTCCACAAACGAATTCGAAGTTGCAAAGTTCCCTGGAAGGATAAGAAAGATGAATGGAAGACCTGTTTTTGTTTACGGGCCTTCTTTCAAAGACAGATCACATACAGCTAGGATGGCACTAAGCGCAAAGAACTTTTCACCATATATCAGATGTGTTACAAATATCAAGTTTGAAGAAGAATACATAGAAAATGCACGAAAATCTGGTCTTAAAATCTATAAATACGATAGAGGATCAGAGCCAAATGAGGTAAGGATACACGATGGACAATCCATGCAGTGGATGATCAGTAAAGCGGTTGAAGAGTTTGGAGAAATACCGGACATCATATACGACAATGGCTGGATTGGGAAAGAGGCAATGATAAGAGTTTTTGGAAGAAATCCAGATGAAGTAATGAAAAAAGTCAAAAAAGTAATTGATTCTCAAATATGTGATACTACCAAAAAGATGTGATAGAGAAAATCTAACTCCCCCAGGCATTGCTATTGTATAGTAAATGTCACAGGGGGAGTTATTTGTAGAGACTTTCTTGGATCTTAATTTGTGTCAGAATAGCTTAATGGTGAACTACCCCCACCTATAG
>DPIB01000208.1 GCA_003522805.1 Fervidobacterium sp.
GGTAAAACCGCCATCGTAGAAGGGCTTGCACAGAGAATTGTTCAAGGAAATGTCCCTGTGTTTCTTAAGGGAAAGACCATACTGAAACTTGATTTGGCACGCCTTGTAGCAGGTACGAAGTTTAGAGGAGAGTTCGAAGAAAGACTTAAGAAGCTACTCGACGTTCTAAAAAAGAGGACAGATGCAATATTATTCATAGACGAACTACACACAGTAGTTGGAGCAGGAGCAGCTGAGGGGGCACTCGATGCAGGGAATATATTGAAACCCGAGCTGGCACGTGGTGTTCTTCGAGTGATAGGTGCGACTACAGTTGAAGAATACAGAAAGAGTATTGAAAAAGATAAGGCCCTTGCGAGAAGATTCCAGGTGGTTTTTGTCCCAGAACCAAGCACTGAGGAAACCATTGAGATTCTAAAGGGAATTAGGGAGAAATTTGAGGAATTCCATGGTGTAACTATCACGGACAAGGCTTTAGAATGTGCTGCAAAGATGTCTGCAAGGTACATTGCAGATAGGTATTTGCCAGATAAAGCAGTTGATCTGATAGATGAAGCTGCAACCCGTTGTAGAATAGATGGTAAGGAAGAAGTCACAGAAGAGGATATAGCCAAGACTGTTGAAAAATGGACTGGAATCCCCGTCGGTAAGATCATGGGCGATGAGAAGGAGAAACTGAAGAATCTTGAAGGTATAATTCATGAGAAGTTCGTTGATCAAGATGAAGCAGTTAAAGTAGTTTCAAACGCTATAAAAATGTCTAGAGCGGGAATAAGGAACCCGAAAAGGCCACAGGGTGTTTTTTTGTTCCTCGGTCCAACAGGTGTTGGTAAGACAGAGCTTGCAAGAAGACTTGCAGATGTGCTGTTTGGAACAGAAAAGGCCTTGATCAGAGTAGACATGACTGAGTATATGGAAAAGCATTCCGTTGCAAGGCTAATCGGTGCGCCTCCGGGTTATGTGGGATATGAAGAAGGTGGGTATCTAACCGAGCAAGTACGTAGAAGACCTTACAGTGTCATATTATTAGATGAGATAGAAAAAGCCCATCCAGATGTGTTCAATGTGCTCCTTCAACTATTCGATGACGGAAGATTGACTGATGGGAAGGGTAACACGGTTGATTTCAAGAATACTATAATCATCATGACTAGTAACATTGGATCTGATATCATAATACAAGACATTGAGGAAGGATTCGAAGAGTTCATACCCAAACACGTAGAAGAAGAGGTAAGAAAGTACTTTAGACCAGAGCTCATAAATAGGCTTGACGCTGCAGTTGTTTTCAAGCCCCTGAAAAAGGAACACATAAAGAGTATAATTACTATTTATCTGACAGAGCTTAATGAAAGGCTTGCCGATAGGAACATATCAGTGGTGCTAGACGAATCCTTGATGGAATACCTTTCAACAGAAGGTTACGTCCCAACAATGGGAGCAAGGCCTTTGAGAAGACTCTTCGAGAATACAATTGAATTCAAGATTGCCGAACTTATAATAAATGAAGAACTTGACGAAAATGATCGTATCACGTTCTACTGGAAGGATGAAGGATTAGCTTGGAATATTGAGCATAATTATGTTGGGAGTTTTTCTGGTATTGACTCTACGGGGAAGTAGTTATAGAATGTCTATAGAAAGTGATAAATAAAACTTGCGAAAAGTGAATAGATACCTGGAGGGGAGCTCCTGACGTTACGGAGCTGAGAGGAGGACGACAAGTTCTCGACCCTTCGAACCTGAACCGGACAATACCGGCGGAGGGACCAGGACACAAAAGTGTGAACTGGAATTTAGATAACGAAAATAAATATATGAGAAGCCCTCCATTTAGTATTTAGAATGGAGGGCTTTTTTCAATTAAGGCAATCATCTTAAAACTCTGGAGGTGTTGGTATGAAAAGGGTACTAGGCGTTATGGTGTTGGTTCTTGTTCTCACCTCACTTTTTTCTGCTGAACTTGTCATCTACACATCGGATAGTTTTGCTGGTGGAATAGCGAGAGTTGCCATTCCTAAGTTTGAGAAAACCTACAACTGCAAAGTCAAAGTTCTAAGCCTTGGTTCGATGGGAGATGTGCTTGCTCGTCTTATCGTTGAAAAACGGGCACCAAAAGCGGATGTTGTTGTAGGATTAAGTTCTGAACAACTTCAAAAAGCTATTAGCGAAGGAATACTGGAGAAATATAGACCAGTCAATTCTAAGAATATCGTCTATAAGGATCTTATCAATGATTACGGTACAGTTTATGATTATGGAGCCCTTGCAATGATCTACAACATCGAGAAAATCAAGAATCCTCCAAAATCCTTTAAAGATCTTCTAAATCCAGAATATAAGGGCAAGATAGTATTAGTGGACCCGAGGACATCAAGCACAGGTTTGACCTTTTTGATGTGGACTGTGGCAGCGATGGGCGAAGATGGTGCAATTGACTATTGGAAGAAATTGAAGAATAACGTCCTTACATTTACAAGTGGCTGGAGTGCTGCCTTCAAAATGTTAGAGACCGGTGAAGCGGACATAATAGCTAGCTATGCAACTGATGCAGCCTACAGTATGTACGAATACGGGTCGATAAAATATATGCCGGTCATATTTGAGGAAGGTGCATATGTACTCGAAGAATATGCTGCGATTGTAAAAGGTGCAAAGAACAAAGCGCTTGCAAGGGCATTTATCGAGTATATTCTAACACCGGAATTCCAAAGAGAGATACCTTTGAACCAATGGATGATGCCTGTTACAAATGTTGAATTACCAGAAGTATTTCGACAATATGTGCCTTCATATAAGAAAATACTCAAAGTTGATCCAAATATAACCACAAGACTAGACGAAATCCTGAAAAAATGGGAAAAGGCCGTTATAGGTTGATAAGTGAACGAAATACGACTCTATTCAATCTAATAAATTGAAGGGATACAGGTAGCACAAAGAAGGTGTTGTTATGCGGAAAGTTTGTAAAGTGCTTTTATTTGTAATCTTCTTAATCACTTTGAGCAATTCTCTTGTCTTATCTCAGGTTCTAAAAGTGGGATTTCTGTTAGGAAGTCCTTATGCTTTTTGGCAAGTTTCTAACTTTACTGGGGTAGACTATGAGATACTCAGTAAAGTAGCCCTCAAAATAGGTTACCAAATGGAAATCTATGTCTTACCATTCAATTCGATTGACCCGTCAATATTGGGTAAGCTTGGCTTAGATATTGTTGCTGGTGGTATACACGTGACGGAAGAACGTCAGAAAACGTATAATTTCTCTGTCCCTTATGCAGAATCTGGTTTGGCTATTGTCTTGAGAAAAGGGCTAACATGGAACGGAGATGTTGAAGAAATCAAGTTTGCAGTAAAACAGGGAGCCACCGGACAGAACCTCGTCGAACAGTGGAAAAAAGAGGGCAAAAAAGTACAGTATACAAGTTTTATCTCAAATGAGGAAATCATAACAGAACTTATTTTGAAAAGATACGACGCAGCGTTTTTTGATTATCTGGATGCACTTTATATAGCTAAAAACTACGGTCTATCACTATATGAGAATCTTATGTACAGAGTAAACTTAGGTTATATCATACTGAACAAACAATTAGAACAAAAAATAAACAAGGCTCTTGCCGATATAGCCAAAGACATACCTGTGATAATTTCAAAGTATGTTGGGCCAGTTACTTAACTTAACTTTTTTTGATTACTTTTGATTACTAAGTACACTAGAACCTGCTGGCTTTAGCCATGCAGAGCTTCAGAGCTCAATAGCTTTAGGATATCTTTATCAAATATTTGAAGCTATTCACTAAACCAAGGCGGTGTGGTAACGTTATTGCACATCGCCTTGGTTATTTAGCTAATAATATTCCACGTCTCACCATCAGTTACAAACTACATGATCAATCCGCCATCGACACCTATAACTTGACCTGTTACATAGGAAGATTCATCCGAAGCGAGGAACAGATAGACATTTGCTACCTCTATTGCCTCGCCTAGTCTCTTTAATGCAGCCTTTTCTGCCATATCTGCTAATATTTTCTCTGGAACCTTTTCTGTCATAGGTGTTCTTATGAATCCCGGTGCCACAGCGTTGACCCTTATCTTTGCACCTTTTCTTGCAAATTCTTTTGCCCATGTCTTTGTCATACCAATTATTCCTGCTTTTGTCGCAGCATAATTTGTTTGACCGATATTACCATATATACCAACAACAGAAGAAGTGCTAACGATACTTCCTTTTCCAGCTTCAAGCATGTAAGGAACAACTGCTTGGGTCATGTTGAATACCCCTTTGAGGTTTACATTTATCACTTTGTCCCAATCTTCTTCAGTCATTTTCTGTATGAGTGCATCTCTTGTTATCCCTGCGTTGTTTACTAATACGTCTATCTTACCAAATTTCTCAATAACTTCTTTTACTACTTCTGATATCCTTTCCCTGTCAGTAACATCGAGTTTGTAAAAATGGATATTGGGATCATCGTAAACGGCCTCACCAACATCACAAGCAATGACTGTTGCTCCCTCTTTTGCGAACAGTTCAGCTGCGGTTCTTCCAATGCCACTTCCTGCACCCGTAATTATACAAACCTTATCTTGCAATCTCATGTACATCCCTCCTAATGTCGCATATTCAAAATATCAGTCTAAATTCTCAATGACTACGGCTGTGCCCATACCTCCACCGATGCACAATGTTGCCAGCCCGTACTTCAAACCACGCTTTTTCATCTCATAGATAAGTGTTACGATGATTCTATTACCACTAGCTCCAATCGGATGACCAAGAGCAATTCCACCACCATTTACGTTTGTTCTTTGCATGATCCATTCTTTGGAAACTCCAAATGCCTTCTCCCAGCCCCTTATCACAGCTAAGCTTTGACCGGCAAATGCCTCGTTCAGTTCTATCAGTTCGATATCTTGGAATGAAAGACCGGCTTTTTTAAGTACCTTCATTGTAGCAGGTACTGGGCCAAAACCCATTCTCATTGGCTCAACACCAGCTTGTGCCCAACTCACTATTCTTGCAAGAGGTTTCAAGTTATTCTTTTCTACATAGCTATCACTTGCAATGATTATGGCACTTCCACCGTCATTGATGCCACTTGCATTTCCAGCAGTGACAGTTCCGTTCTGTTTAAATGCTGGTTTGAGTTTGGCTAGAGTCTCTATAGTTGTATCAAATCTTGGATGTTCATCTGTATCGAATATCTTGACACCTTTTCTATCAGGAATTTCAACAGGTACTATTTCATCTTTGAATCTACCGGCTTCTATTGCAGTCTTAGCTTTCATCTGGCTACTATAGGCAAATTCATCTTGCTCTTCTCTAGAAATACCAAATTCTTCAACCAGTGTTTCCGCAGTAAGGCCCATATGAACTCTATTGAATACATCGGTGAGGCCGTCCATTATCATATGATCTTGTAGTTCCTGAGGACCGAATTTCAATCCTGACCTTGCCTTATAACTGAGAAGGAACGGAGCTTGGGACATGTTCTCTATGCCACCTGCGAGTACGACCTCGGCTTCTCCTAACTCAATATCTGTAGCGCCAACCATAACTGCTTTCATGCCACTGCCACAGAGCATGTTAACACTATATCCGGGCTTTTCTACGGGAATTCCACTATAAATCCCTACTTGTCTCCCGGGACCCATACCTTGACCAGCAGTAAGTATACATCCTACAACGGTTTCATCTATATCTTCAACTGGGATACCTGCTTGTGCAATCGCAGCTTTTGCAGCTATCGCTCCCAGTTGTGGAGCTGGAACATCCTTTAGAGAACCTAGAAGAGTCCCTATCGCAGTCCTCTTAGCACCCAATATGTAAACCATGCCACACACCTCCAACTTCAGTGAAGTAATTTCTTAGATAAATCTTGTACACGTAGGGAATTAATTGAATAAGGCAGATTGAAACAATAAGATATATGAATCACCTTTCATATTACAATTATATTAGAACATTTTTTTGATATGCTTGTCAAAATATATAGGAAGCAGCATTGCGATATGTGAGTTAGCATTCGATAGATTTTCTACTGTCTTGGAACATAAAACGTATTCATGGGAGAATCAAAAACATATTGTTTAAACCATCCCACCACCTATAGAGGTGGGGGATTTCGAAAGAAGTTTGGTCAAACGACCCTTA
>DPIB01000157.1 GCA_003522805.1 Fervidobacterium sp.
AATATGCTGGAAACCTTCCACCATCACTTGTTGAGATGGGGAAGGCAAAGTTTCATGTTTCCGGTCTTGTACACGATGAGTCGGGATTTCCTATGGCAACAGCAGAAACAGCTGAGAAATTGATCAGGAGACTTGTGAATAAAATAAAGCTCCACACGGATAAAATCGCAGAAGTAGAAGAGTTTATGACAGAAGATGCGGAAAGTGTAATCATTGCTTATGGCTCTGTAGCTAGGTCTGCAAAAGAGGCTGTTTTGATGGCAAGAGAGGATGGAATGAAAGTTGGATTGATTAGGCCTATAACAATTTGGCCTATACCTATCGACAAAATGAGAAAAAAGTTGGCAAATGTGCAAAATGTCTTGGTTGCTGAGATGAATTTGGGTCAATATGCAAGCGAGGTTTCAAAACTTGTAAAGAGAGGAACAAAGATAAAGTTGCTTAGCAGGGTTGGTGGTGAGCTAATTGCACCCCACGAGATATTAAATGAACTGAATAACATGCTCCTCGAAGGCATAGACTTCTAGATATAGACTTTCTATATCATCTTGGTCATCCATACGGATGACCTTTTTTCTTATTCTAATAAGAATCTCTATGGTATAATATAAATAATATAAGAGTCAGAAAATAGTGTTTTTACAGGTTTCTAGTTATCAGTGTTTTTCGGTTAGTCTATGATGAAGTCAGATTTTATGATAGAATATTCTTGAGAGAGTATTTATTCCAAAATCCTTGAGTTTTTAACACAACCAAAAGGGAGGAAACACCCATGGCAATAACTTTGAAGAAGATGTTTGACAAGAACGAAATGCAACTTAAAAGAGCTGGAAAATTGGTTGAAAAGATAAATGCTCTGGAAAAAGACGTTAGGAACATGCACTTTAGCGAAATGAGAAAGTACATCGAGGAAGCAAAAAGTCAGATTAGTGATATTAGTGAGTTGAATGAGCATCTTGTCCCGGTTTTCGCGTATGTACGCGAAGTTGCAAGAAGAACAATTGGTATGAGACCTTTCGATGTCCAACTTATTGGTGGAATAATTCTCCATCAGGGTAAAATAGCTGAGATGAAGACTGGAGAAGGTAAAACATTGGTGGCTACTTTCCCAGTTGTTTTAAACTCGCTCACCAATCGCAACATCCATATGGTCACGGTAAATGACTATCTTGCTAGGAGAGATGCGACATGGATGGGCCCTATTTATTTGTCGCTTGGGCTTAGAGTGGGAGTGATAAATACAAGTGGTAAGGCTTATGAGGTGGTTTGGAAGAATCCAGAACTTGCTCAACGAGGACTCGAGGAAGATTATTGTGTTTGGCCAGAAAGTTTCACTGATGAGTTTCTTCCAGACGAGGCGAAGGTGAAAAGGGTTGTTGAGGCCTTTGAGGTGGACTTGAAAGAAGTGGATAAGAGAGAAGCATATCGTTGTGATGTTACATACGGTACGAATTCAGAGTTTGGCTTCGATTATCTGAGAGACAATCTTGTGATATCACTTGAAGATAAAGTCCAAAACGGTCATTTCTACGCGATTGTAGATGAAGTTGATAGTATCTTAGTAGATGAAGCAAGAACACCATTGATCATAAGTGGTCCTTCAAAAAACAATGCGGGTATTTACAGGCAATTTTTCCAACTCTCGAAGAGGTTGGAAAAGGATAAGCATTTCAAAGTTGATGAAGAACATAGAACAGTAGTTCTAACAGATGAGGGAATAGAGTATATAGAAAGACTTTTAGGTGTTGATAATCTTTATGATGCAGCGAATGTGAACAGTATATATCATATAACTAACTCGCTGAAAGCTGTGCATCTTTTCAAGAAAGATGTCGATTACATGGTTCATAACGGCCAAGTTCTCATAGTCGATGAATTTACAGGTCGTGTGCTGCCTGGTCGCAGGTACAGTGGTGGACTGCATCAAGCTATTGAAGCAAAGGAAGGCGTTCCTATAAAGGAAGAAAGTATCACGTATGCTACGATAACTTACCAAAACTACTTTAGGATGTATGAAAAGCTTGCCGGTATGACCGGTACGGCAAAGACTGAGGAAGAAGAATTCAAAGCCATATACGATATGGAAGTTGTCGTAATTCCAACGCATAAGACAATGATAAGGTTGGATAGGGATGATTTGATCTACAGAAATGTCGAGGAAAAATATAAGGCTATTGTTGATGAAATAAAGGTACGATATGAAAAAGGTCAGCCAATTCTCGTTGGAACAACATCCATTGAAAAGAGTGAAAAGCTCAGTGAGATGCTCAGGCGTGAGAAGATTCCTCACCAAGTACTCAATGCTAAATACCACGAAAAGGAAGCACAGATCATAGCTCAAGCAGGTCACAAAGGAATGGTTACTATTGCTACGAATATGGCTGGTAGAGGCACGGATATAAAGCTTGGACCTGGTGTAAAGGAACTTGGCGGTCTACTCGTGATCGGTACAGAGAGGCATGAAAGTAGAAGAATCGATAATCAATTACGCGGTAGGTCTGGAAGGCAGGGTGACCCTGGCGAATCAATTTTCTATCTCTCCGTGGAAGATGACCTCATGAGAATATT
>DPIB01000214.1 GCA_003522805.1 Fervidobacterium sp.
GATAATGCACCCGTTCGTTATTTTTATTACAAATGTAACAAACTTTATCATCTTTGGAAACTGGTAAAACGCAGGGGGGCGTGGTATAATCATGGAAAAAGTCCAAGAACTTGAGAGTTTAGTAGAGGGTATAATAACAAGTTACACTGAGTTGAAAAGGGAAAATGAAAAACTGTGGAATGAGCTAAATCAAGCAATTGAAAAAATAAGTCAGCTAGAAAGAGAAAAATCAGAACTTGAGCGTTTACTAAGAAATAACGAGGAAATAATAAACAAACTCGTTATCAGGGTAAGAGACCTGATGAAAATATTGGAAGTGAATGAACATGAAGAAAGTTAGGATAACTCTTTTTGGTAAAGAGTATGAATTTGCTTCCAATAGTTCGGAAGAAGCTATAGATTATGTGCACAGAAGGCTTAAAGAACTTCAAGCAAGCTACAATAAACTATACGAAGAAATACCATTTGATGAGTTGCTTGTACTTATTTTATGCGATATTCTAGAGCAAGAGTACAACTCACAGAAGAAGATAGACGTTACTCTTAGCAACTTGAAAGAAAAGTTGAAAATGTTGAGATTGGAAGGTGAGTAACTCCTAATGACTATTGGATTGTTTGACTCAGGCATAGGCGGACTTTCTGTTCTGAAGAAACTTATAGAGACTCTTCCAGCACACTATGTATATGTAGCCGATACTATGCGCGCACCTTATGGTACAAAGACAAGTGATACCATAGAGGTGTTTAGTAGAGAGATAATAGGATTCCTTGCAGAAAAGAAAGTTGAGCGTATTTTCGCTGCCTGTAACACTTCAGATTCAACTTTAGTAAAATACAGAGGGGCTTTCAAAATACCTTATCACAGTATCATCCAAGCTGGGGTCAATGCCTCAAAATACGATAGAGTCGCAGTAATTGGAACACATATGACGGTTCAAAGTGGGCTATATAAGCACGACTTAGAAGCCCGAGGTAAGAAAGTGATACAACGTCCTGCTCAGCTTTTTGTATCTATAGTGGAAGAGGGCATATTCTACGGTAACATGGTTGAAGCTATTGTGAAATTTTACTTAGAGCCATTTAGAAAATTCAAACCTCAAGAATTGATACTTGGCTGCACACATTTCCCGTTCTTGAAAGACATAATAGCACGTCTCATGGATAATGTTAGAATAATCGATCCTGCAGACGAAATTGTTAGGGAAGTCTCACATCTAGTGGGAAGCGGTAGATCATTTGTCGAATTCTACGTGACTGGTAATCCAGAGGAATTTGAAAGGAAATTAAAGAAGATTGGATTCAAGTATCCATACCAAGTAAAGCATCTAGAGATAGCAGAACTGGAGCAGAAGGTGGTTTATTTTGAAAGAGCTTGTGATATTGACAGGGTACTCGGGAGCGGGTAAGTCAACAGCAGCCGGACTAATTGAAGATTTGGGTTTCTTCTGTATCGATAATCTGCCGCCGGAGGCAACTTATCAAGTAGCAAGTATCGTTGCGGGAACCGTTGATAAACTTGCCATCGTTATAGACGTGCGAAGCTACTTATTCGGAGAGGTTACAAAGGCGATAAAAGACCTAAAGGAAAGATTCCGGTTCTGCAAAGTGGTCTTCTTAACCGCAAAAAAGGATGTACTCATCCAAAGATTTGCGCATACCAGACGCACTCACCCACTATCAAAACAGGCTACATCAATATCTGAAGCAATAGACCTTGAAATAGAACTGATGAGGGATGTTATAGAAATATCTGATGTGGTGATAGATACAACACAGCTGAATCCTCATCAGCTAAGAGAAAAGCTTACCAACTTGCTCTCACCTAAATCTACAAAGAAATTTACCGTGCACATAATCAGTTTTGGGTTTAAGTACGGCATACCTTTGGATGCCGATTTTGTTTTTGATGTCAGGTTTTTTCCAAACCCTTTCTATATACCGGAATTACGCCAGAAGGACGGTAGAGATAGGGAAGTCAAAGAGTTTTTGGAGAAAGTTGATGGAATAGATGAATATCTAAATCAAATTTTGAACATAGTGAGTTTTGCAAGTACTCGATATGAAGGAGAAGGAAGGAACGAGATGAGTATAGCTATAGGATGTACAGGCGGTAAACACAGAGCGGTTTACTTTGCTGAAGAAATGAAGAGACTCTTTGAAGATAAAAACTATCAAACAACTTTGGAGCATAGGGATGTTGAGCTTGAATGATGATAACAGTTGTTGGTGGAGGGACTGGATTATCCACACTCCTAAGAGGGCTAAAGAATTTTCCTTGCGACATAAATGCTGTAGTGACAATTACAGATGAAGGCGGAAGTTCTGGAGTTTTAAGAGAAGAACTTAACGTTCCACCCCCAGGAGATATTAGGAACAATCTAGTAGCACTTGCAAATGATGAGGATATACTAAGCCAAGTGTTTAGCTACAGGTTTAGGAATGGAAGCCTATCAGGCCATCCTGTGGGCAATATCATATTGGCGGCGTTGACAAAAATTACGGGCAGTTTTACAGATGCCGTAAGCAGAATGTCTGATATACTTGCTATTAAAGGACGTGTTTTACCCATTTCAAATGAAATGGCACGCTTGATAGCCTGTTTTAGTGATGGGGTAACTGTTGAAGGTGAAACTCAAATTGTTGAATATGGGATTAAATCTTTTAGTAGGATAAAAGAGTTAAAGCTTAGCAAACCGATAATGCTGAATCCTTCTGCAAAGGAAGCGATAGAAAAAGCAGATATTCTTGTTCTTGGACCGGGCAGTTTATACACGAGTATCATTTCAAATCTAATTGTGGAGGGATTTTCAGATACGATAAAGAATACACCGATACATAAGATATATGTATCTAACATAATGACGCAACCGGGCGAAACCTACACCTACACATTGAAAGATCATGTTGATGAAGTTGAGAAATATCTTGGAACAAAGCTTGATTATATAGTATATTCATATCCTCCTTCAGAACCGACGATATTGGAAAAGT
>DPIB01000078.1 GCA_003522805.1 Fervidobacterium sp.
AGTAATTTAACTTCGGTTTTTGAAAAATTCGTATTGAAGATGCCTTGATATAATTCATATTCACTGTATGTTTTGTATTTTGGAGCACATGTTGTATGATATAGTAAAAGGGATTTAGGTTTGGAAAACTAATATTATCCACACGATGAGGTGAGATTAGCTCATGTACAATTCGAAGAAGGTTTACGCAGTGATTTTGGCTGGGGGTAGTGGAGAGAGATTTGGAGATAATATTCCCAAGCAATTTAAGAAGCTTGCTGGAAAAACAGTAATGGAACATACACTTGCGGTCTTTGAAGAAGACGAGATTGTTGATGAGATATTCATAGTTGTTCATCCATTTTTCAGGTATTTAGTAGAAGAGATGATCTTAAAGAATTCGTACAAGAAAGTTTCAAAGCTTCTGAATGGGGGGAATACACGGCAAGAAAGTTCAAAAGTAGGAATATACTCTGTTCCAGATGATAACTCATATGTCTTGATTCATGATGCCGTAAGACCATTCGTTACACACAAGATTATTAAAGATATTGTAAGCGGCTTAGAGATTTATGAGTCTGTAGATACATGTATTTCTTCGCCTGACACAATAGTAAGAAGGAATGAAGATGAAATAATCGAAGTTCCAGAGAGAAAGAATTTGTTATTAGGGCAAACACCTCAAGGTTTCAGAACGGATGTAATAAAGCGAGCATATGAACTGTACGAAAGAGAGCCATTTCAAACTACAGATGATTGTAGTTTAGTGATCAAATATAAGTTGGGAAGAGTTGGTATTGTAGAAGGTGATAGATTCAATATAAAGATCACATATCCGGAGGATATGTACTTTGCTGATAAGATATTTCAAGTTCGTTCAATGGAAAGTGATGAACATTTTGAAGAAATAGAAGATAAAATTAAAGGCAAAGTGCTGGTTGTTTTTGGTGCAAGCAGGGGGATAGGCAAAGAAATTCTAAGAATTGCAACACTATCGGGGGCTAATGCTTATGGCTTTTCAAGGAAAACAAATGTGGATGTATCTAGACCAGATGATGTAGCTAATGCCTTAAAGAAAGTTTCCGAAAAAGAAGGAAAGATAGATTATGTTGTAAATACGGCAGCTATCCTAAATATCGCGCCGTTGGAGAGCAAGGAATATGAAGACATAGTTCAAGAGATAATGACCAACTATTTTGGTACCATCGTGGTAGCAAGGGAATCAATAAAGTACCTGAAATTATCAAAAGGTTCCTTGCTATTTTTCACGTCGAGTTCATACACAAGAGGTAGAAGCCTGTATTCAATCTATTCATCAACAAAAGCAGCAATTGTAAACCTGATGCAAGCGCTAGCTGAAGAATTTGAGACATACTCTTGTAGAGTAAATGCAATAAATCCAGAACGGACAAATACAGAAATGAGGAGAGAGAACTTTGGAATAGAAGACGAAGCAACCTTGCTTTCAGCTGAAGTGGTTGCCAAGAAATCTTTAGCAGTGCTTACAAGTGATTTTTCAGGGATGGTATTCGATGTAAACAAGAATTCGATGTATTGACTTAACACACTTGCTAATAACTTCCTAAAAATTAACTTTGTCTTTCTACATGTGGAATATTGAGCATTTTGTTTGTTTACCAATTCAAAAATAGCATTATATAGTCGATAAGAATATATAAAGAGTATAAACCACAAATCATTTCTTGCTATTTAAGAAAAATTCTTAATTGGTGGGGTGGAGGTATGGAAGAAAAAATTCGACAAATTCAAGAATTGTTGAACAAGAATGACTTTGATCAAGCAAAAATTATTGCTGAAGAAATAACTGATTCTGTGCAAAGATTTAATGTGTTTGGAATGATTTACTATTTAGAAGGTAAATATGAAGATGCTATTACCTATTTCAAAAGAGCTCTTGAACTTGGTTACAACGATGATGTCCTTTTCAATCTTGCAACAGTTTTGTATAAGATGACGAATTATAAAGAGGCTTTGAAGTACTTGACAAAGATAACGGAAAAGAACTGGGAAGTTTATGATACTATTGGAGACTGTTACTATGCCTTGAATAACACTTCAAAGGCCCTTTATTATTACAACAAGGCGTGTAAACTTTCAGATAATCCTCAAATGCTTCAGAAGTATTCTGAGTTTCGAAACAGATATGAAACAGGCAAGAAGGTCAGAATTTTCAAAACTATGCCAGGGAAAAGTATTCTAAAAGCAAACGGTAGAAGAGATGATGGAACTGATACAAACAAAAAGAGATTAAAATCACAAGAAGGGATCTATGTTGCAGCTAAGTTTGGAAACAAGGTTAACTTATTCCTATGTTCTATAGCTTCCCCAATAAAGCAGAATAAAATAGTTTTTTGCAATAGACGTGGAATTGGATACGGTGATTCACCGAAATATGTTGCCGAAGAGATCTTAAGAAGAAATTTGGATGTTGAGATGGTTTGGCTCCTCAGAGAAAATCTCACTGGGAATAAAGAATTCCCTACTCAGATAAGAACTGTACAATACGGTTCTTTTGAAAGTTTAATGGAAGTTCTTACAGCAAAGATTTGGTTTTGTAATGATTTTGGAGAATATTTTACTAAATTTAAGCGTCAAAATCAAGTGTACATACAAACATGGCATGGTGGAATTGGAATCAAGAGAATATCACTTGACATTGCTCAGACTCCCGAATTTATTGAAGATACAATAAGAGAATCAAGACTAATAGACTATATGATATCCAATAGTACATTTTGTACTCAGCTTTTTAGGAGAGCATTTGCTTACAACGGGAAGATAGTCGAATTTGGAAATCCAAGGTGTGATCGACTTTTTGATAGCAAGGCTATGGAGGAATCAACAAGAAAGGTTAGAGATTATTATCATCTGGATGACGATATAAAAATCGTACTTTATGCCCCAACCTTTCGCGACAATAGAAGGATGGATGTGTTTAATGTAGATTACGAAAAGCTTCTGGCAAGTCTGAGCGAGAGGTTTGGTGGTAAATGGAAAGTAATTGTAAGATTGCATCCTTACATCATAGATTCCTTGAACTTCATGTCCTACACAGAAAATGTTTTGGAGGGGACATCTTACGATGATGTTTATGAATTAATGTCGGCTGCAGACATTTTTCTTACCGACTATTCCAGTCTAATGTGTGAATTCTCTTTTATGAGAAAGCCTGTATTTCTCTACATGCCCGATTTGGATGATTATCTTGTTGAACGTGGTTTTTATTTCAAAATTGATGAAATACCTTACGAAATTGCAAGAACTAACGAAGATTTATTTCAAAGGATAAGAGATTTTGACAAAGATTCGTATGATAAAAGGGTAGAGATATTTTTGAACAAGTTGGGACTTTGTGAAGATGGAGAAGCCTCTAAAAGAACTGTTGATTTGATTACTAAAATAATAAATTGAATTAAGGTATGTAATAAATTGTATTTCGTCAGTTCAGTGTCATGATTATTGTATCAAATTAGTAATAGTCAGATGATGGGTGGGGGATTTT
>DPIB01000131.1 GCA_003522805.1 Fervidobacterium sp.
CTGAAACGAACATCTCACGTATCCAGCCATCATGCATTAACAACGTTTTCAACGGTGCAAAATTTTTCCAAACTATTATCTTGTTGTCAGAACTTCCAGAGATGAGCAAATCCTTGTAAAAGGTAAGTGAAAAAACTGAGCCTGTATGGCCCGTTAATGTTCTTACGAGCCTTAAAGTAGATTTGTCATATATCTTTATAGTATTATCAGGTTTGTAGCCACCGACTGCTATGTATTTGTCATTTACAGCGACTGCACGTGACCAACTTGAGTGTGTTGGTACACTTTGGACAAGCAAGAGATTGGATGTCCATACCTTCAATGTTCCATCAGCACCAACCGAGTAGACCGCTTTCCCATCTGTTGTTAACCTCCATACGACATCACGGTGACCAAATGGGACAAAGTCGATGGCAAAAGTGATTGTCTGGAACGATAGAATAACGAGCACAACTAAGAAAACTTCGATATTACGAACAATCAAAATCCGATCGTCTTTTTTACCTGCAAATTTTCGTCGAGTAACACGAATTTTGCTGGATAACCTTCGCATATTCTTCCACCTTTGATTCCCAAGTTCAAACACGTGTTGTAAGACGACACTTTTGCAAGCTCAACGAGCGAACAATTTGTGAACTTATGGAAATTCCTCACCGCTTGACTGAACGTTAGCAAGCTTCCTGCGATAGTTCCATCAACCAACTTAGCGATGCCATCATTTACGTACACATCCAAGTCTCCAAGCATATAATGACCATCGGATAATCCAGCAGCCGAAATGCTGTCTGTTACAAGCATGATTTTGTCTGCGCCCTTGATTCTGTAAATGAGCTCGATGAATTCTGGCGCTACGTGTAGCCCGTCACAGATGAGTTCAACTACAAAATCAAAATACAATCCAGCGCCTACCAATCCCATCTCCCTGTGATGTAGCGGGCTCATCGCGTTGGGAAAGTGCGTTAGACGTGTATACCCTTTCTTGTATGCCCACCTGGCTTGTTCAAACGTTGCATTCGAATGACCAATTGAGACTTTGATGCCACTTTCAGTGCAGGTATTTGCAAATTCTTCAAAATTCTCCCATTCCAATGCCATTGTAATCAAGCCTATTGTCGCAGGTTGAACATATTCGAACAATCGATTCACTGGTGGAATTATGTACTTTGCGTTGTGTGCTCCCTTTCTCTTCTCGCTTATGAATGGCCCTTCCACGTGTAACTTGAAACCTTCTGGCTCATCCGGAAGTTGAATCTGTGCAAGCCTTTCGAATGTAGCGGTGACTGTCGTTGGAAAGAAGCGCCACACACCTTCAAGTGCCTCGCATTCTTTGAATTTCAAAAAATCTTCCTTTGACGCATACATCGTGTCGATTCCTCTAATTCCATGGATGTGCGGGTCAACAAATGCAGGAAAAAGTATATTTTCACTCTTGGTAGAAGTTACATCTGATTTTCTAATTATTCCCTCGATCTTTTCTTCAAACTCGATCGTACCAATGTATTGCCCATCGACCGGATCAACGATCAGCACATCTTCCAAAATCATACGTTCCACCTCCAGTTTTGATCATCTAAATTCCGTCCTAAATTCCGTTCCTATCGACTCAATTATATACCATTATCCACTAAAAGATAAAAATCCTGTGCAATGTGTTTATGCACTTGCAAACTTGTAGAATGTATACACTTTCACTGTGTCGCAGGAATAGTTTGAAATAGGTGTACAATACCGGTTCAAGAGACTAAGGGAAAAGAATATCACTCAAAGATTTCGTCGATAATTCTGATTACGAATATTGACATAAGCAGGAATCGTGTCCATAATTATGTTGTAGAACATTTTGGAGGATGGCGAGTTAAAGTGATTAAAGTAGAGCAACTCTATAAATACTTTAAACAAGTGAAGGCGCTTGATGGTATTTCCTTCGAGGTGAAAAAGGGAGAACTATTCGGCCTCCTTGGGCCAAATGGTGCAGGTAAGACAACGACGGTTAGAATTATCTCAACATTGATACCTCCAACGAAAGGACAAGTCGAGATAAACGGTTATTTCCTTCCAAAGGATGCTGCAATCATAAGGAACTTCATTGGGTATGTCCCACAGGCCTTATCTAGTGATGGAACACTCACAGGATACGAAAATTTGCTTATCTTTGCAAAACTTGTTGGATTGAACAGAAGTGAGAGAGAAAAGCAGATCAACGAACTTGTCGAACTGATGGGAATAGGTGATTTCGTTGACAGACTTGTGCGTGAGTATTCTGGTGGAATGGTGAGAAAGCTGGAAATAGCACAGGCACTCTTGCACAATCCGAAAGTTCTTCTTCTCGATGAGCCTACTGTGGGATTAGATCCAGCATCTCGACGTTCAGTTTGGGACGTCTTAAAGACCTTGCAAGAGAAGTATGACAGTACAATCTTACTTACAACACATTACATGGAAGAGGCAGAAGCATTGTGCGACAGAATTGCAATAATGGACCACGGAAAAATCGTGATTATTGGTACACCAAAGGAAATAATGGAACAAGCAGGTGTTGAGACTCTCGAAGATGCATTCATAGTTTTAACAGGACATGAAGCAGAGGAAGGAGGGAATTTCAACGAACTCAAAAGAGTACGTAAAACAGCGAGAAGATTACAATGAGACGATATTTACAAAGACACTGAGGTGGATAAGTGATTCACTGACACTTGGCGAGATGGAAGCAAGAAGATTACGTCATGATCCAACAGAGCTATTCACAAGAGCAGTTCAGCCAGTCCTGTGGTTACTTGTCTTCGGTGAAACGTTTACGAAAATCAAAGCAATTCCGACAGGTGGAGTTTCTTACATTGCATTTATGACTCCCGGTATACTCTCACAATCTGTTCTCTTCATCTCCATTTTCTATGGTTTAGCACTCATTTGGGATAGAGACCAAGGTATAATCCAAAAATTCCTGGCATTGCCAGTCCCCAGAAGTGCTTTTGTCGTTGGTAGAACGATGGGTGCAGCAGTGAGGGGAATAAGTCAGGCTGTAATAATAATGTTATTAGCTGTCATCCTGAGAGTTGAAATTAGATGGAGCATACTCTCAATACTTGGAACAATTGGTGTTGTCATACTTGAGGCAGCCTTTTTCAGTTGCTTTTCGATGATACTTGCATCGTTGATGAAAACCAGGGAAAGGTTCATGGGGATAGGACAAGTATTGACGATGCCACTTTTCTTTGCTTCCAGTGCCATATATCCCATCTCGATTATGCCTAAATGGTTGCAAGTAATAGCAGTCATCAATCCACTAAGTTATGTGGTGGAAATATTGAGATGTATATTAGTCACAGGTGTATATATGAATATGCTCTTGCATGTTGGCTTGCTTATAGGCATGATACTCATTGCAGTGGTAATAGCAACACTGCTTTATCCAAGGCTTGCAAGCTAAGAACAAAAATTCTAATACTACGCAAAAAATATATACAAAATAAGCTGAAAAGTGGAGGTAGAGATATATCGTGGCTGCTTTATTATTAATCGTCATCTATTTAGCATTCATCAGTTTGGGATTACCAGACTCTTTACTCGGTTCAGCTTGGCCTGTGATGCGTAAAGATTTGGGCGTACCTTTAAGTGCTGCCGGTATCATGTCCATGACTATTTCATTTGGAACGATTCTTTCGAGTTTACTTAGTGGAGTAATGATCAAAAAATTTGGAACAGCGAAAGTTACGTTTGTTAGCTGTCTCATGACTGCTATAGCACTACTTGGTTACTCCTTTTCAAATTCAATGATTTGGTTCTTTCTACTGGCAATTCCACTTGGACTTGGTGGTGGCTCAGTCGATTCTGCTCTGAATCATTACGTGGCCGAAAATTACAAAGCCCACCATATGAACTGGCTCCATAGCTTTTGGGGCGTAGGTGCAACTGCAGGACCTGCTATACTATCTTACTACATCGGAAATGGAAACTCTTGGAGACTGGGATACAGAACAGTAGCGATCATTCAATTCACAGTTGCCGCAATTCTATTCACATCACTTCCGTTGTGGAAGCGTGTTGAGGAAAGCAGGAAAGCAAATATCGCTAATGATAATGCAAATTCAACGTCTAAAAGCAATCAATCACAAGCAAAGAACAGAATAAATGGAAGAAGTGGGGTCTTTGGTATCGGCGGTGTCACGCAATCTCTGCTAGCCTTCTTATTCTATTGTGGTGCAGAAGCTACAGTGGGTCTGTGGGGAGCAAGTTACTTGGTTGGTGCTAAGCATGTTAGTGCACAAGTAGCTGCCGGGTGGGTTTCACTATACTACGGTGGAATCACAGCTGGCAGAATAATCTCTGGATTCATAACGATGAAAGTCTCGAATAGATTTCTCATACTGTGGGGTCAGATCATTTCTCTCATAGGTGTCTTGATACTTTTGCTACCTCTACCTGCCATATTCTA